>CANGTC010000029.1 GCA_947456505.1 Beijerinckiaceae bacterium | reverse complement strand
GCCCTGATGCTGATCGACTCCCACTGCCACCTCGACTTTCCCGAATTCGCGGCGGAGCTGCCCGACGTCATCGCGCGCGCCCATGCGGCGGGCGTTGGACGGATGATCACCATCTCCACCCGCGTGGCGAAATATGACGTCTACCGCGCCATCGCCGAGGCGCAGGAGGCTGTCTGGTTTTCGGTCGGCACCCATCCGCATCAGGCCCATGAGGAGCCCGACGTCAGCGTCGAGCAGCTCGTGGCGCTCGCCAGCCATCCGCGCTGCGTGGCGATTGGCGAGGCCGGGCTCGACTATCACTATGACAAGAGCCCGCGCGACGTGGCCGAGATCGTATTCCGCAGGCATATCGAGGCGGCGCGGCGCACGGGGCTGCCGCTGGTGATCCATTCGCGCGACGCTGACGAGGACATGGCGCGCATCCTGCGGGACGAAATGGGGAAGGGGGCTTTCACCGCCCTGCTCCATTGCTTCACCTCGGGGCGAGAACTCGCCATGACCGGGCTTGAGCTGGGGCTCTATGTGTCCTTCTCTGGCGTGCTGACCTTCAAGAACTCGCAGGAGCTGCGCGACCTAGTGCGCGACGTGCCGCTGGACCGGCTGCTGGTGGAGACCGACGCGCCGTTTCTGGCGCCTGTGCCCCATCGCGGCAAGCGCAACGAGCCGTCCTTCGTGGCGGAAACGGCGAAGGTCCTGGCGCAGGCCAAGGGCGTCAGTTTTTCAGAAATCACTGAAAAGACGACCGCCAATGTTCTGCGCGCCTTCAATAAAATGCCGTCGGTGACTGCATGACCGTCGCCGTCACCATCCTCGGTTGCGGCTCCTCGGGCGGCGTCCCTCGCGTGGCGCAGGGCTGGGGCGTATGCGACCCCGCAAACCCGAAAAACCGCCGCCGCCGCTGCTCGATCCTTATCGAGCAGACCGGGCCCGAGGGCGTGACGCGGGTGCTTGTGGACACATCGCCGGATCTGCGGGAGCAGTTGATCGATGCACGCGTCAAGCATCTCGACGCGATCCTGATGACTCACGGCCATGCGGATCACACCAATGGCATTGACGATGTCAGGCCTCTGGTCCTGCACATGCGCCGCATGCTGGATATCCATATGGACGAGCCCACGTCTTCAGTGGTTCGGCGGGCCTTCGCTTATATCTTCGAGACGCCCGAGGGCAGCCAGTATCCGCCGCTGCTGCGCGAGCGTCGTATTCGCGCGGGCAAGGCCTTCCGCATCGAGGGCGCTGGCGGCGTGCTTGAGGCTATGCCGCTACGGCTTGACCATGGCGAGATCGAATCCCTTGGGTTCCGCTTTGGAAACATTGCTTATACACCTGATGTAAAAACGATTTTTCCCGAAACCTATCAGCATCTGGAGGGCTTGGACCTCTGGATCATCGACGCCTTGCGCTACACCAACCATCCGACTCATTTCTGCGTGGCTGAAGCGCTGGATATGATCAGGCTATTCAAGCCCAAACGCGCGATCCTCACCAATTTGGCGACCGAGCTGGACTTCGCCGCCTTGGCTGGCGAATTGCCACCAAACGTTGAGCCCGCCTACGACATGATGCGGATAGATGCCTGATACTGCAGGTGAATTCCCTAATGGCTTCAGGTTCCATAATATTGATTATGCGAATTCTGGATTAGAATTTCTCCACATCCGGCGCACCCCTTCTCGGCCTCCGCAAATGGAATTCTCACGGCGACCGTTGCGAAGATGGATGGCGTTCGCAATGCTGCGGATCGCTTGTTCATCCTTGTTGAGGCATCGGGCGTTCGCAATCCACTCCAAAGCCTCCTTTGGAGTGTCCCTGACGTGTTGAATGACGGAATCACCGACTTGCTGGAGGCTCATTTTTGCGGCCTTCGGCCGCTCGATAGCCCCTTGCGGAGCTCGTCGGACCTGGTTCCGACTCGATTTAAAGCCATGTTTTAGTTAGAGTGGATTGTTTTTATTCAAAACACGCAGGATTGAAGTAGCCAAGAGCGTTGCTTTGCTGCTACATTGTAAGGAGGAGCGCGCACAAACTGACGGCAAAACCTAATTGAGGCCTTCGCTGGCACGATATGAGGATTGGGCTACAGGCGGGGGTGCTGTTCCGGCCATGAACGTTTGTAACTGAGAAATCAAACGTTGGGCGGAGCGAAGAATGGTCGGCGGAGACTAGGTGGCATGAGCAAAGGCAAGGATTTTCGCCCCCGTAAGCGGGGCTTTGATGACGATGATGGTCCATCGAGCTATGAGCCCCGGAACCGGGTTGTACGCCAGCCCTTCGGCGGCGGTTTTGACGCCCCGGTTGGCGGAATGCCGGCCCCTCCTGCCGCAGGCCCCACGCCTGGCTCCATTGACGCCACTGTGAAATGGTTCAAGGGCGACAAGGGCTTCGGCTTTGTCGAACTGTCCAATGGCACTGGCGACGCCTTCCTTCACATCGGCGCGCTTCAGTCGGCCGGCTATGAGACGGTGCCCCCCGGCGCCAAGATGAAGGTGCTTGTGACCCAGGGCATGAAGGGCGCTCAGGTGTCCCGGGTGCTTGAGGTTGACACCAGCACCGCTGTCGAACCACGTCCCCGCTTTGAAGGCGGTGGTGGTTTCGGTGGCGGCATGGGTGGCGGTTCCCGTCCCCCGCGTCGTGCGCCAGACCCCTCTTCAGCGGTCGAGGTCAGCGGCAAGGTGAAGTGGTTCGACGAGACCAAGGGTTTTGGTTTCGTGGCCAGCGACGATGGCGGCAAGGATGTGTTCATTCACATCTCGGTCCTCCGTCCCGCAGGCATCGCTTCTCTGGCCGAAGGCCAGGCTGTGCAGATGCGCGTCGTCGATACGCCGAAGGGCCGCGAGGCGGTCTCCATCTCGGCAGGCTGATCGAGTTTGCATTTCAATTGAAAGGCGGCGATGCTCTCGCCGCCTTTTTTGTTGCGCCCGCGCGAAGGGCTTCTCAGCTCAGATCATTCCCGAGACGCTCCGCCATGACTCCTTCCCGTGATCTCGCCGCGCTTCTCGACATCATGACGGCCTTGCGCACGCCGGGCTCTGGCTGCCCCTGGGATCTCGAACAGAACTTCGCCTCCATCGCCCCCTATACGATCGAGGAGGCCTATGAGGTCGCGGACGCCATTGAGCGCGGCGACCTCGCGGATTTAAAGGATGAGCTTGGCGATCTGCTTCTGCAGGTGGTTTTCCATGCGCGCATGGCCGAGGAGGCCGGCCAATTCGCTTTTCCCGATGTGGTGGAGGCCATCACCTCCAAGATGATCCGCAGACATCCCCATGTTTTTGGCGATGCGAAGGATCTGACGCCCGCCGAGGTCAAGGGCCTCTGGGGCGCCATCAAGGCGCAGGAAAAGGCTCTGCGAGCGCAGACACGCGCTACGGCGGGCCTGCCGCCGGAGCCCGAGGCCAAGGGGCTGCTGGGAGGCATTCCGACCGCCCTGCCCGGTCTGACCCGCGCCGTGAAGCTGCAGGCCAAGGCCTCCACGGTTGGCTTCGACTGGAACGACGCCCGCCTCGTGCTCGCAAAGATTCAGGAAGAGGCGCGCGAGATCGAGGAGGCCTTGGACGCTGGCGCCTCCAAGGAAAAGGTCGCTGGCGAGGTCGGCGATCTGCTCTTCGCGGTGGCCAATCTGGCGCGCCATCTCGATGCTGACCCAGAGGCCGCGCTGCGCACGACCAACGCCAAATTCGAGCGTCGCTTCGCCCATATCGAGGCGCGCCTCGCCGACGCTGGTAAGACGACCGCTGAGGCCTCTCTGGAAGAAATGGACGCCCTGTGGAATGAGGCGAAAGGGCTGGAGGGCTGAGAAATCAGGCGCGTTTTCGAGGCGCCGCTTCCGCGCCTTCGCGCATCGCCTCCGGAAAGCGCCGCTCGAACCGCTCGACCCGGTCCGGCGCCACGCGCACGACCAGCCGCTGGCGTCCCTTGGGGTCGGACTTGCGGGTCATGACCTCTGTGTTTTCATAAAGCCAGGCGAGACCCTGACCGTCGCTAGGTTCAAGGCGCAATTGATAGCGGCCCCGCCCTTCCGCCAGACGCTCTTCGATGGCCATGAGCAGGGCGTCCACACCCTGCCCCGTCACGGCGGACACCACCATCTGCTGGCGCTCCTCCGGCCCGGGCCTCCGGGCGGCGTTGATGATCCGCTCCTGTTGCGCGGGGTCGAGCAGATCGGCCTTGTTCCAGACCTCGATGATGCGCCGCTGGTCGGCGGCCTCGATGCCGAGATCATGGAGGATGGCCGAGACGTCAGCGCTCTGCGCCTCCGTATCCTCATGGGAAATATCGCGCACATGCAGGATCACGTCAGCCTCGATCACCTCTTCGAGCGTGGCGCGGAAGGCGCTGACGAGCATTGTCGGCAGATCCGAGATGAAGCCAACGGTGTCGGACAGCATGACCTTCGCGCCATGGGGCAGCCGCAGGCCGCGCAGGGTCGGGTCGAGGGTTGCGAAGAGCATGTCCTGCGCCAGCACATCCGCCCGTGTCAGGCGGTTGAAAAGGGTGGATTTGCCCGCATTGGTGTAGCCCACCAGCGCCACCACGGGATAGGGCACATCCTGGCGGCTGCGCCGATGCAGGCCGCGCGTCTTCTTTACGCCCTCGAGGTCGCGCTCGATGCGGGAGATGCGCTCCTGAATGAGCCGCCGGTCGGTTTCGATCTGGGTTTCGCCAGGCCCGCCGAGGAAGCCGAAGCCGCCGCGCTGGCGCTCCAGATGGGTCCATGAGCGTACGAGGCGCGATTTCTGATAGGCCAGATGGGCCAGTTCCACCTGCAGGGAGCCCTCGCGGGTGCGGGCGCGTCGACCGAAGATTTCGAGGATCAGCCCGGTGCGGTCGATGACCTTGGCGCCGAAGGCCTTTTCCAGATTGCGCTGCTGTACGGGCGAGAGGGCGCAATCCATCATGACCAGGTCGCACTCTTCCGCCTTCACGACCTCGGCGATCTCCTCCACCTTGCCCTTTCCCAGAAAGGTCGCGGGGCGGATCTGGGTGAGGGGCGCATGAACGGCGCCCTTCACATTGAGATCAATGGCTCGGGTCAGGCCAGCGGCTTCGTCAAGGCGCGCCTCGGGCGTACGCAGGGCCGAGCCTGCTCCTGCCCCCTCCCCCTGCGCCCGCGCCATGGCGCGCTCACTGAGATAGGGGCCAACCACCAGCACATGGGTGTGCTCAGCGCGACGACGTTCGAGATCGAATCCGGGAGAGTGGGTTTCTGTACTGCTCATTCGACCTCGGCCATCAAGGCTCAGGGCTTGTCGGCGCCTTCTTCCGTTTCGAACATCTGGATCGGCGCGCCGGGCATGATGGTCGAGATGGCGTGCTTGTAAACGAGCTGCGAATGCCCGTCCCGGCGCAGGAGAACGCAGAAGTTGTCGAACCATGTGACAACGCCCTGGAGCTTCACACCGTTCACGAGAAAGATCGTGAGCGGAATCTTGCTCTTGCGGACATAGTTCAGAAAGGTGTCTTGCAGGTTCTGCGTGCGTTCTGCCGCCATTTTCTCGTTCCTTTTAGAGCCGTCCTCGTGAACGGCGAAGTTTGGCGACAGGAACCCCCCGCCGCCGCGCCACGGTTTCTACGAACCATGAAGCAAAGATGGAGCCAACTTGACCCCATTACCTGAATTTTTGACCGCGCAAGCGAAGCGCAGACAGATCAGAGCGCGAACCTTTAGCGATTTCCATGTGGTTCCGCCATACCAAAGTGAAAAAACCGTCGGGATTGCGTGAAATAGGCCTCAATCAATCCCAAGCGACTTGAGCTTTCGGTGCAGGGCCGACCGCTCCATGCCGATGAACTCGGCCGTGCGCGAAATGTTGCCGCCGAATCGACTGATCTGGGCGACGAGATATTCCCTTTCGAACACCTCTCGCGCCTCGCGCAGGGGCAGGCTCATCAATTTTTCGCCCCCCGCGCCGTTGGGTGTGGCGGGAACAAGGGCCCCGATTTCGGAAGGCAGCATGCCAGCGTCAATCACGGTGTCCGGCTCACCCGCCGTCAAAATCAGCAAACGCTCGATATTGTTGCGCAGTTGGCGCACATTTCCCGGCCAGTCATGGGATTGCAAAACGGCCATGGCGTCCTCGCCGACCTTTCGGCGCGGCAGGCCCGTGGTGAGCGAAAGCTGTTCCATGAAGAAGTCGACGAGGTCGGGGATGTCGTCCCGCCGCTCGGCGAGGGACGGAACCCGGATCGGAACGACCGAGAGACGATGGAACAGGTCCTCGCGGAAAAGCCCCTCCTCTATCGCCAGCGCCAGATCACGACTGGTGGAGGAAATGATCCGCACATCCACATGCACGCGCGTCGCGCCGCCAACGCGCTGGAAGTTCTGGTCCACCAGGACACGCAGGATCTTGCCCTGGGTCTCCTTGGGCATATCAGCGACTTCATCCAGATAGAGGGTGCCGCCATGGGCCTCCTCGAGGGCGCCGACCTTGCGCGAGCGCCCATCCGCGCCTTCGGTCCCGAAGAGCTCTTCCTCCATGGACTCGGGCGTGATCGTGGCGGCGTTGAGGACCACGAAAGGACCGCTGGCCCGCAGAGAGGACTCGTGGATCGTGCGCACGACAAGCTCCTTACCGGAGCCGGACGCGCCTGAAACCATGATGCGTGAATTGGCTGGCGCCACGCGCTCGATCACCTGCCGCAGCTGGTTCATGATGGTGGAGCGGCCGATGATCCGGTTGGTGGCGCCGGCCCTGGTGCGCAATTCGCTGACTTCACGCTTCAGACGGGAGGTCTCGAGCGCCCGCTCCGCCACCAGCACCAAACGGTCGGCTTTGAAGGGTTTTTCGATGAAATCATAGGCCCCTAGCCGGATCGCCTGAACGGCGGTCTCAACATTGCCATGGCCTGAAATCATCACCACCGGCAGATTGGGATGCTGCTGCTTGACGATTTCAAGAAGCTGCATCCCATCCAGACGCGATCCCTGCATCCAGATGTCCAGAAAGATCAGCTGGGGGCGTCGGGCCTCAATGGCGGCGAGCGCCTCGTCGGAATTCCTGGCCGTGCGCGTATTATGGCCCTCATCGGAAAGGATGCCCGATACGCCCTCACGAATGTCCGCCTCGTCGTCGACGATCAAAATGTCTGTCGCCATACTCGCTACGCCTTCTGTTTGAAAAGTTGCGCGCCGGACGCTCCATCCGCATTCGGCGAATCCTCGATGTTTCTTAGCGGGAACCACAAACGCACCCGGGCCCCCTGCCCCTCAGGCGCGTCCAGCAATTCGATGCCCCCGCCATGATCCTCCAAAATCTTGGCGACAATAGGTAGGCCAAGTCCTGTGCCCTCGGATCTCGTCGTGACATAGGGCTCCAGCAACTTCTGACGGCTCTCCTGAGGAAAGCCCTTGCCATTGTCGATGACGTCGATGGAGACGATGTCGGCGGCGTCCACGGACAGGGAGATGTCGATCTTCGGCGCCTCCCCACGTTCGTGCGCCGCGGCGATGCCCTCGGTGGCGTTCTTCACAATATTGGTCAGCGCTTGCGACAGAAGACGCCGGTCAAACTGCGCCATGACGGTGGCCTCCGGCATATGCTCGACCATCGCGACATCAGGATGGCCGACGCGCATGAGGAACAGCACCTGACGGATGCAGGCGGAAAGATCGTCCTCTTGCAGGCGGGCCTTGGGCATGCGGGCGAAGGAGGAGAATTCATCCACCATGCGCTTGATATCCTCGACCTGGCGCACGATCGTGTCCGTGCACTGGTCGAAGATGTCCCGATCCTGGGTGATCACCCGTCCATATTTGCGTTTGAGGCGCTCGGCGGAGAGCTGGATGGGGGTCAGCGGGTTCTTGATCTCATGGGCGATGCGCCGCGCCACGTCGGCCCAGGCGGAGGTGCGCTGGGCGCTGACCAGTTCGGTGATGTCGTCGAGGGTGACGACGAAGTTCTGGGCGCCCGCGATGGAGGCCTCGCTTGTGACGCGGATGTTGTAGATGCGCTCGGGACCATGGCGTCGCAGGGTGATCTGGCTCTGGATCATGCGCGAGCGGCTTTCACGCGCGTCGGCCATCACGGGCGCCAGTTCGGGAATGACCTGTTCGAAAGGCACGCCAATCAACTGATCGCCCGTTTGGTCGCCGGACCCTTCGAGCAATTTCGCCGCCGACGCATTGAACACGGTGATGAGGCCCTGGGCGTCAATGCCGATAACCCCGGCAGGAACGCCCGAGAGCACCGCCTCGGTGAACACGCGCCGCTCATCGATCAGGGTGCTCGCGGCGATCAGGCGGTTTTGCTGGAGCCGCAGCTCCGAGGTCATCTTGTTGAAGGTCTCGCCCAGATGCGCCAGATCTCCCTCGGCGGCGTTAACGGGCACCTGCACATAAAGATTGCCCGTCGAGACCTGATCGGTCGCCGAGATGAGCCTGCGAATGGGCGTCACCAGACGGGTGGCGAAGGACAGGCCGAGCCAGGTCGCCGACAGCACAAGAATGAGAGCGATCAGGACATACATGGTCGCGAAAGCGAGCTGAATGTTGCCGCGATGTTGCTCATAACTCTCGTAAAGGTTGATCAGGCCCGCCGCCTGCGTCGGAAACTCCACCGCGAAAGGGTCGATGGGCCGCGCTGCATAAAGAAACATCTCTTCGGCCGCAGGCACCTGACGCAGGGCGACGAAGGTGCGCCCTTCCGCCATGATCAGGCACAGGGGCTCGTTCTTGCGCGCGTCGTCGAAGTCGCTGGGCTCGGGGGTCGCCAATGCGGGCGGCGGCGCGACTTGCGCTAGCTCGCCCGACTTCGGGCTCGTTTCAACCGGCAAATCGAACCGATCCGTCACGCTTCCATCCGGACGCATCAGGGCGGCCACAGAGAAGTTCAGATAACGGGCGCGCGAATTGAAAAACTCGTCGAAGATCTGCTTGTTCGTGCTGTAGATCGGCATGGCCCGCGACACGTCGAAGGCGGCGAGTCGCGTCTCCTGCAGAAGCGACCGGCATTGCGACTCGCGGAAAAGCCGCGCCGCTTCCGCCGTATTGTAGACGAAGCCGCGCACGTCCTGCATGAAAGCCGGATTAAGGCTGCGCTCCAGGGTGATCGACCCGACGATGGCGATGAGGATGGCGGGGGCGGCCGCGATCATCGAGAACAGGGTGACGATTCGGATATGCAGCCGCGCGCCAGCCGTCTGCTTCCGGCGGGCCGACACCAGCCGCCACACCTCGATCAGGATCAGGCCCAACAGGACCAGAATGATCGTCAGATTGGCGATAAAGAGCCCGATGACCACGTCATTGGTCGGCCGCACAGGCGTAAAATCGGCGAAAATCAGCAATGTCCCGATGGACAGCGCCACCGCGAAAGTGACCACGACCGGCCCCATCCGGGAGAGGAATGATCGCTCTGCGCCCGAAACCGTGGGAACCGTTGAAGTGGAAATGGCGTCGTTCATGGATCCCAGGCCGCACCGGGGTCACAGTCCCGGGAGGGCATGCGACCGACATCTCACTCCCTCAGGTGGAGCGTGACCAAGATACAACGGTGTTGCCCAATTGCGACATTTTTGAGAAGGCTGGGCCGTCAAATTGTGGATGACGCCCAGATTTTGTTCAATGAGACCCTATCGGGGCGCGCGCATCAGCCGAACATCGAGGTCGCGGACCTTCTTGCGCAGGGTGTTGCGGTTCAATCCCAGCAGCTCCGCAGCCTTGATCTGGTTGCCCCGCGTGGCGGCCAGCGCCGCCGAAATCAGGGGATATTCAATCTCCCTGAGAATCCGGTGATAGAGCCCGGGCGGCGGCAACTGTTCGCCAAACTCCTTGAAAAGCGCCGAGAGATGATGCTCGACGGACAGGGAGAGGCTTGAGTCCTCACCATCGTCGGGGGACGTCGCGGCAGGCGACGGCGCGCTTCCGTTCTGGGCCGGGCGCGGCGCGCCGGCGAGCACTGGCGCATCCGCACCCAGTTCGGTCTCCACCAATTGGTCGGAGATCATCTCCTGGGGGTAGAGGGCCGCAAGACGGCGAATCAGATTTTCCAGTTCGCGGATATTGCCGGGCCAGCGATAGCGCTTCATGCGCTCCAGGGCCGCAGCCTCCATATGCTTCAGAGGCAATCCCTCCGCCGCCGCGATCTTGAAGAAATGCCGCACGAGATCAGGGACATCCTCGGCGCGCTCGCGCAGCGGCGGCAGGCGCAGCGGCACCACATTGAGGCGGAAGAACAGATCCTCGCGGAACAGGCCCTGCTGGATCAGGATCCGCAGCTCCTTGTTGGTGGCGGCCACGATCCGCACGTTGGTCTTGATGGGGGTGCGTCCGCCAACGGTCGTGTATTCGCCCTGCTGCAGGACGCGCAGCAGACGGGTCTGCGCCTCCATGGGCATATCGCCGATCTCATCGAGGAAGAGCGTGCCGCCCTCCGCCTGTTCGAAGCGGCCCGCCGAACGGGCGTTGGCGCCGGTGAAGGCCCCCTTCTCGTGGCCAAAGAGCTCGCTCTCGATCAGTTCGCGCGGAATGGCCGCCATGTTGATGGCGACGAAGGGGCCCTTGGTGCGCTTTCCGTAATCATGCAGGGCGCGGGCGACCAGCTCCTTGCCGGTGCCGGACTCGCCGGTGATCATCACCGTGAGGTCGGTCTGCATGAGACGCGCGAGGGTGCGGTAGATTTCCTGCATGGCGGGCGAGCGACCCACCAGCGGCATGCCTTCCATCTCCTCAACCTTGTCGCGAGCGACGCGGCTGCGCGGCTCGGCGAGCGCACGGCCCACGATGGCGATGAGCTCTTTCAGATCGAAGGGCTTGGGCAGATAGTCATAGGCGCCGCCTTCCGAGGCCTTGATGGCGGTCATGAAGGTGTTTTGCGCGCTCATGACGATGATCGGAAGATCCGGACGAACCTTCTTGATGCGCGGCAGAAGCTCGAAAGCGTTCTCGTCGGGCATGACGACGTCGGTAATGACCAGATCGCCCTCGCCCGCCTGCACCCAGCGCCAAAGCGTTCCCGCCGTTCCCGTCACCCGCACATCGTAGCCCGCACGCGTGAGGGCCTGACTGATGACTGTGCGGATGGCCGCATCGTCATCGGCAACGAGAATGTTTCCGGTCGCCATATTGGCTCTTCTCCTGAATGCTTGACTACGATGCAAGACCCTCTGGAGGCTTTACTCCGCAGCCGTCGACCGACCATCGGTGTGCGAATACATCGGCATCAAGACCCGGAAGGTCGTTCGACGTGGATGAGACTCGCATTCGATGATGCCGCCATGATCACCTATGATCTTAGCCACGAGTGCAAGACCGAGGCCAGTTCCCGACGCCTTGTTGGTGACGAAGGGATCGAAGAGGTGCTCCGCGATGTCCGGCGAGACGCCCGGACCGTTGTCGCGCACGCAGAATTCCAGCGGCAAGCTGACCGGCGTGGATGACGCCGTTGTCTTCAGCCGCACGCCCGGCTTGAAGGCGGTGGAAAGCTCGATTTCACCCTCAATCGCATCCTCGCCAATGGCTTCAGCGGCGTTCTTTACAAGGTTGAGGAAGATCTGGATCAGTTGATCGCGATTGGCCCAGACCGGGGGAAGCGAGGGATCGTAAACCTCGATGAACCGGATATGCCGCGCAAAACCCGCTTGGGCGACGCGCTTCACATGGTCGAGAACCGCGTGGATATTGACCCGCTCGCGCTCCACCGGCCGCTCGTCGGAGAAGGCCTCCATGCGGTCCACAAGCTTAACAATCCGGTCGGTTTCATCGCAGATGAGACGTGTCAGCGACCGGTCCTCGTCCGGGACTGACATTTCGAGCAATTGGGCGGCGCCGCGAATGCCTGACAGGGGGTTCTTGATCTCATGGGCCAGCATGGTGGCCATGGCGGAGACCGAGCGCGCTGCTCCCCGATGCGTCAATTGCCTGTCCATTTTATCGGCAATTGTACGTTCTTGAAGCATAATGATTACGCCTTCGGCATCGCCGGGGGCGGGACAGGCGTGGATGTCGACCACCCGCTCCATGCCGATCTTGGGCGTACCGAGGTCCACCCGGTACTCATTCACGGTGGCGCCGCGCGTGCGGACATAATCGACCAGTCCCAACAGGGGCGAGCCGAAGGGCAGGATTTCATCAAGCCTGCGCCGCACCAACATCATGCGGCTCATCTCGAAGAAGCCCTCGGAGGCCGCGTTGGCGTCGGCCACCTTCCCTTCGGGACTTATGGTGAGGATCGGATAGGGCAGCGCATTGAGCAGCTCCACCGCATCCACGAAGAAAGGCTTTGGTTTCACGTCCAGCGCCGACATGTCAGGCGGCCTCCGCTTCCGGATGATCGGTGAAAAGATGCGCGATCAGACGGCGCACCTCATGAGTGTCTTCGCTCGTGACGAGCCGCAGGCGGTCGCGAGCGGCGCTTGCGCCGCCCTGGGGCCGCGCATGGTCCGCATAGGCCGCCAGATGTTTGCGGGCGTGACGCAGACCACTGCGCTCCCCGAAGAGGCGCAGCAGACCTTCGTAATGTTCCAGGGCCGCCTCGGCGCGCGCAGCGTTTGTCGGGGCTTCGAAAGGCAGGCCCGCAAGGCCCGCGGCGATCTCACCCACGAGCCAGGGCCTGCCCATGGAGGCGCGACCGATCATGACGCCCTGCGCGCCAGACGCCGCCAGCATGGCGCGAGCGTCGGCGAGCGAAGCGCAATCGCCATTGGCGACCACCGGGATCGACACTGCGTCCACAATGGTGCGGATCGCGTCCCAATTGGCGGAGCCCTTGTAGAACTGGCAGCGGGTGCGTCCATGGATCGTCACCAGCTGCACGCCCGCCTCCTCAGCCCTGCGGGCGAGATCAGGAGCGTTGAGGCTGGTGTCATCCCAACCCAGCCGCGTCTTGAGGGTCACGGGGATCGACACCGCCTTGACCGTCGCCTCGATGAGCCGCAGCGCCAGATCAGGGGTGCGCATCAGCGCGGAGCCCGCATAGCCGCCTGTGACCCGCTTGGCGGGGCAGCCCATGTTGATGTCGATCATGGCTGCGCCGGAGGCTTCCGCGAGACGCGCGGCCTCGCCCATCCAGTGGGGATCGCAACCGGCGATCTGCACCACATGCAGATCAAGCCCTGCGCCTTCGGCCCGCACCCTGCTCTCCTCCTCGCCCCGCACATAATCGTCGGAGGCGACCATTTCAGAAACGACAAGAGAAGCGCCAAACCGCGCGCTGATGCGCCGCATGGCCACATCAGTGACGCCCGACATGGGCGCGAGCACAGCGCAACCGGGCAGTTTAATGGACCCAATGCGCAGGATTTTGCCTAAATTTTCAGCATCCAGCATCATGCCTACACTATAATCACTTTTGTGCAGTGCGCAATAAGCGGCGTCAACACGACGTTTGACGAAGAATGGGAAACCGGCGACACAATCAGGCATTGCCCAATTGCGGTGAACCGACCTTATGAGCCCTGCCCCGATGCCCACATCCTCCATCGCCATCCTCGTCGTCGCCGCAGGCCGGGGCTCGCGAGCTGGCGAGGGCCTGCCCAAGCAATATCGGACCCTGGCGGGCGAGCCGATCATCACCCACGCCCTGCGGGCGCTGCACGGGGGCGCGCCCGAGGCCCGTATACTCGTGACCATCCATCCGGACGATCAGGCGCTTTATGAGGCCTCCGTGGCCCTGCTGGACGCTTCGGCGCGCGCAGCCTTGCTCGCGCCCGTCCCGGGCGGCGCCTCGCGTCAGGCGAGCGTGAAGGCGGGGCTTGAGGCTCTGGCGGCTTGCGCCCCCGCCCTCGTCCTGATCCATGATTGCGCCCGGCCTTTCGTCAGCCCAGGCCTCATCGCCCGCGCCATCGCGGCGGCCAGCGCCACGGGCGCGGCTGTGCCGGGCCTGCCCGTCACCGACACCATCAAACAGGTCGACGCCACGGGGCGCATCGAGGCGACGCCGCCCCGCGCCCGGTTGCGGGCCGTGCAGACGCCGCAGGCCTTCCGCTATGATCTGATTCTCAACGCCCACCGCCTCGCCGACTCCACAGGCCAGAGTGAATTGACAGATGATGGCGCGGTCGCCGAATGGGCGGGCCATGCGGTCCATGTTTTCGAGGGAGATCCCGCGAATATGAAAGTCACGAACCCGCAAGATTTCGCCGCCGCCGAGGCGCGCCTGCTCGGACAATTGCTGGACATCCGCACGGGCCAGGGCTTTGACGTTCACGCCTTTACAGAGGGCGATCAGGTCTGGCTGGGCGGGGTGTCCATTCCCCATAGCAAGGGGCTGCTCGGCCATTCGGACGCGGATGTGCTCATGCATGCAGTGACCGACGCGATCTATGGCGCGCTTGCCGATGGGGACATCGGCTCCCATTTCCCGCCATCCGATCCCCAATGGAAAGGCGCGCCTTCCGATATTTTTCTGCGCCATGCGGCTCAGCGGGTGCGCGAACGCGGCGGCATGATCGCCCATATCGACGGCACCGTTATCTGCGAGGCCCCCAAGGTCGGCCCCCACCGCGACGCCATCCGCGCGAAACTCGCTGAGATCATGGGTGTGGATGTGTCGCGCGTGGCGGTGAAGGCGACGACCTCGGAGCAACTGGGCTTCACCGGCCGCCGCGAGGGCGTCGCCGCCATGGCGCTGGCGACGGTGCGTCTGCCCGCTTGACGCAGCAAGGAGCGCAAATGCCCTCACCCTTCGACGACTCCCTCCTGGCCCGCGCCACCGCGCTGATCAAGGCCTATGCCGCCCGTGGCGAGATGATCGCCACCGCCGAATCCTGCACGGGCGGTCTCGTCTCGGCCCTGCTCACCGAAATCGCCGGATCATCCGCCGTGGTGGACCGGGGTTTCGTGACCTATTCCAACGAGGCCAAGCAGGATTTGCTGGGCGTGCCTTTGGCGATCCTGGCGGCCCATGGCGCCGTCAGCGAGCCGACCGCCCGGGCCATGGCTGAGGGCGCGCTGGCGCGCTCCCGCGCCCATGTGACCGTGGCGATCACAGGCGTGGCAGGCCCTGGCGGCGGCAGTGTGGAGAAGCCCGTGGGTCTCGTGCATTTCGGCTGCGCCCGGCGCGGGGGCGAGACGCAGACCATCGAGAAACGCTTCGGCGATCTTGGCCGCACGGAAGTGCGCCGCGCCGCCCTGCTCTGCGCTCTTGATTTGCTGGAGGGGCGGCTGTCCTGACCCTCAGGCGACCTCGTCGCGGTGGAAGCCCATGGCCTCCTGGGCGGCGCGGTCGGAATAGCTGAAGATCACGCAATCCTCATTGGCGTGGAAAGCGAAGTCGCACCACGACGGCGCCACGAAAATATCGTGGGGCGAAAAGGCGAAGCGCATGCCTGCGATGACAACCGTTCCAGAGCCCTCCGCCACGTTGAACACGATATTCTCGGTGGTGCGCCAGGGCTTGCCTTCAAACCCCTTGGGCAGGAACTGCATGAAGGCGGCCATGGTCGGGAAGGGATATTTCCCGTTGGCCGGATTGGCGTAGCGAAGCTTGACGCCGTGGGAGGCGTGCATGGGCTGGGACTTGTGCAGATGATGCAGCGCCTCCAGCGTGCGGGCGTAGGGATATTTCAGCAGGGGCGAGGCGCCGCCCTGCACATAGTCCACCGGCAGCAGCGCCGAGCCGAAGGCGGCGGCCGAATCGCCCTCGCTGCGATAGAGCGGCTGGGTCTCGCCGGGGTAATCCTCGCGGAAGGTGGCGCCGAAGAATTTCGTGAAGGCGGAATCGAGCCCGTCCATCCAGAC
This sequence comes from Beijerinckiaceae bacterium, assembly GCA_947456505.1. Lineage (GTDB taxonomy): Bacteria > Pseudomonadota > Alphaproteobacteria > Rhizobiales > Beijerinckiaceae > Terripilifer. The sequence goes on along the minus strand of CANGTC010000029.1, from coordinate 14,398 downwards.
TACCGGACCTGTGCCGATGTTTCCGTGATCATGCCAGGCCCAGTTGGGCGTCACGATGAAATCGCCGGGGCTGATCATCACCCGCTCGCCATTGACCGCCGTATAGGCGCCCTCGCCTTCCACCACGAAGCGCAGGGCGTTGGGCGTGTGGCGATGGGCGGCGGCGATCTCGCCGGGCAGGATGATCTGCAGACCCGTGAACAGGGTGTTGGCGATGAAGCTGGAGCCGGGCATCTGCGGGTTTTCCAGCATCAGCACGCGCCGGTCCGCGTCCTTGGTGCCGATAAGGTCGCAGGAGCGCATCAGTTGCGGCTTTAAATCTTCCCATTTCCAATGGTTTGGCTGGCAAGGCGAACCTGGTTTCTGAGAAACGGTGCGCTCCCAAAGTGGGTTGAGCCCCAGCGATTTGATGTCCTTCGAGAAGACCGCGAGTTCGGGCGTCTGGGGGGCGGCGGTGGACATCGCGGGGTCTCCTCGATCAGGGAATGCCTATGGCGCAAGGCTTTGACCACAGGCGCCGACTCGTCAAGCCCCAGGCCGGATCGACATTCCGGATTCCCAAATGAGTGGAAGACTGATCCATGGGAAGTCGTTTCAAGTCGCGGGAGCGGGCAACCACTTTTTTGTAAGCGGCTGTTTATGGATTTTGCAATCCGGCCCCCACTGGCGGGACTTGCCGGAACGTTATGGCCGCTGGAAGTCAGTCCTTCGGCGGTTCAGGCGTTGATGTTACGCAGCTATGACAGAAACGCATTGCGGGCGCGCAGCAAGGACATGGGCGCTACGGTCGTCATCCCTCGTGACGCGTCGAATATGGCTGCGTTGACGGTAATTCGCCTTAGACCTGCTCCACCGCCACGATGCCGGGAATGCTTTTCAGGGCCCCGGCGATCTGCGGGGTGATCATGAAGCGGCCGGGCAGCTTCACCTCGATCTCGCTGGCGTCCTTGTCCAGCATGAGCACAAGAGACACCTCCCCCTCGCCCCGCCCCGAGAGACGCTGAGAGATCGAGGGCAGCACCGTCTCGTCCCGCAGGAAGATGCGCAGGCCCTTCTGCACCCGGCTCGCCGCCTGTTCGAGGGGCTCGACGGTGACGATGCGGGCGCGCACGTCCTCGCCCTCCACATTGGCCTGCACGGCCACCAGAACCACGGAGCCTTTCTCCAGGAGGTCGCGGAACTGGTTCAGTCCCTCCTGAAAGATGATGGCCTCATATTGGCCCGAGGAATCCGACAGGGTCACGATGCCCATCTTGTTGCCCGATTTGGTGCGCCGTTCAGCGCGATCAAGCACCGTCGCCGCAAGGCGCGCCGCCGAGGCGCCCTGTTTCACCGAGCGGGCGAACTCGGCCCAGCGCGGCACCCGCATGCGTTTGAGCACGGGGGCGTAATCATCCAGCGGATGGCCCGAGAGGAAGAAGCCCGCCGCCTCGAATTCCCGGCGCAGGCGCTCGGCCGCCGTCCAGGGCTGGGCCTTGGGCGTATCGAAGCGCTCGGCGCCGGCCTCCATCCCGAACAGGCCCGCCTGCCCCTGCACCCGGTCCTCCTGAGCGCGGTTGGCCACCGCCAGAATGGTCTCGACCGCCCCGAAGGCCCTGGCGCGCTCGCGCTCCAGTTCGTCGAAAGCGCCGGTGGCGGCCAGACTCTCCAGCACCTTCTTGTTGATCTCGCGCGGGTTGATGCGCCGGGCGAAATCACCGAGGTCGCGGAAGGGCTTGTCACCCCGCGCGGCGACGATGGCGGCGGCCTGGCCCTCGCCCACGCCCTTCACCGCCGAGAAGGCGTAACGGATGAGATAGCCGCCCTGCCCGTCCCCATGGACCTCGAAATTGACCCCGGAGTGATTGATCGAAGGCGGCTCGACGCGCAGGCCCAGACGCCGCGCCTCGTTGCGGAACTCGGAGAGCTTGTCCGTATTCCCCTTGTCGAGAGTCATCGAAGCCGCAATGAATTCAACGGGATAATTCGCCTTGAACCAGGCAGTCTGATAGGCGATCAGCGCATAGGCGGCAGCATGGCTCTTGTTGAAGCCGTAGTCGGCGAATTTGGCCAGCAGATCAAAGATCTCGTCCGCCTTGGGCTTGAGCATGCCGCGCTCCGTGGCGCCGCGCACGAAACGGTCGCGTTGGGCGTCCATCTCGGCCTTGATCTTCTTGCCCATGGCGCGGCGCAGCAGATCCGCCTCGCCAAGCGAATAGCCTGACAGAGACTGCGCCGCCTGCATCACCTGTTCCTGATAGATGATGACGCCGCAGGTCTCCTCAAGGATCGGGCGCAGGGACTCGTGGGGATAATCGGCCTCCTGCTCCCCCAGCTTGACCGCGCAATAGGTCGGGATATTGGCCATGGGGCCGGGGCGATAGAGCGCCACCAGCGCGATGATGTCTTCGAGACGGTCGGCGCGCATCTCCGCCAGCGCCTTGCGCATGCCCGCGCTTTCCAGCTGGAACACGCCGATGGTCTCGCCGCGCCCCAGCATCTCATAGGTCTTGGCGTCGTCGAGGGGGATCTTGGAGAGATCCACCTCGATGCCGCGCTGGGCCAGCAGCTTGACGGTCGTCGAGAGAGTCGTGAGGGTCTTCAGGCCCAGAAAGTCGAATTTCACCAGACCGGCGGGCTCCACCCATTTCATGTTGAACTGGGTGGCGGGCATTTCGGACTTTGGGTCGCGGTAGAGGGGCACCAGCTGATGCAGGGGCCGATCGCCGATGACGATGCCCGCCGCATGGGTGGAGGCGTTGGAATAGAGACCCTCCAGCGTCTTGGCGACCTCCAGCATGCGCGCCACGCGCGGATCGGCCTCGGCGGCCTCGCGCAAGCGCGGCTCGCCCTCGAGAGCCTGTGCGAGACTGACAGGAGCGGCAGGGTTCTGCGGCACCAGTTTGGCGAGCTTGTCCACCTGGCCCAGCGGCATTTCCAGCACCCGGCCCACATTGCGCATGACCCCGCGCGCCAGAAAAGAGCCGAAGGTGATGATCTGCGCCACCCGGTCCGCCCCATAGCGGTCGCGCACATAGCGAATGACCTCGTCGCGCCGGTCCTGACAGAAATCGATGTCGAAGTCCGGCATGGACACGCGTTCGGGATTCAGAAAGCGCTCGAAGAGCAGACCGAAACGAATGGGGTCGAGATCGGTGATGGTGAGAGCATAGGCCACCAGCGAGCCTGCGCCCGAGCCGCGCCCCGGCCCCACCGGAATGCCCTGGGACTTGGCCCATTTGATGAAGTCGGCAACGATGAGAAAGTAGCCGGGGAATTTCATGCGGGTGATGATGCCCAGCTCGAAATCGAGCCGCTCTTCGTAATCGCTGGCGGTGAGCCCAGGCGCCGGACCATGGGCGGCGAGGCGCGCGGCCAGGCCGTCTTTCGCCTGCTGGCGCAGTTCCAGCGCTTCGGCGATCTCCGCCGCCTCGCCATCCTCAGCGCCCGCGCCCGTGGTGAAGCGCGGCAGGATGGGCTTGCGGGTCAGCGGCCGATAGGCGCAGCGCATGGCGATCTCCACCGTATTGGCGGTCGCCTCAGGCAGATCGGCGAAGAGCTCCAGCATCTCCGCGCGGGTCTTGAAGCGATGCTCGGCGGTGACCTGCCGACGCTCGGCCTGGGAGACCAGAGCGCCGTCGGCGATGCACAGCAAGGCGTCATGGGCGTCATGGTCAGAGCGGGCGGCGAAGAAGGGCTCGTTGGTCGCCACGAGCGGCAGACCGCGCTCATAGGCGAGGTCCAGCAGCCGAGGCTCAATATCTTTTTCCAAAGCAGAACCATGGCGTTGCAACTCAATATACAACCGGTTTGGGAAGAGGTCCTGCAGGGCCGCGAGGCGCTGGGCGGCAGGCTCGGGGCGGCCCATGGCGAACAGCCGGTCGAGCCCGCCTGTGGGGCCGCCGGTGAGCGCGATGACGCCCTCGGTGGCGCCAGTGAAATGGCGCAGCTGCACATGGGGCGTGTCGCCGGCTTCAGGATCGAGCCAGGCGCGGCTGCCCAGATCCATCAGGTTCATATAACCGCGTTCGCTCTGGGCCAGCAGCACGATGGAGCCGCGCCCAAGCTCGCGTTGCTCATGCGGGCGACCGCCAAGCCCCGCCCCATCCCCGAAATCGACGGTGAGCTGGATGCCCACGATGGGCTGGATCCCGTCCTTGGCGAGCTTTTCGGAAAATTCCAGCGCGCCGAAGAGATTGTTGGTGTCCGTGATGGCGATCGCGGGCTGGCGATCAGCGGCGGCGAATTTGCCGAGCTTGGCGATGGTCAGCGCGCCTTCCCGCAGGGAGAAGGAGGTGTGCACATGCAGATGCACAAAGCCGACGTCTCGAAGCACAGGACTCACGGGGAACCTCCGGGGATAGGCCGCCATCATCGCGGATCGCGGCCCCCGGGTCGAGCGAGGGATGAGATTTCAACAGGCGACCGGCAACAAATCAGCCGGCGCCCACACCCCGCGCCACCAGGGCGATGAGGGAAACGAATGCGGCCAGAGAAGCCAGTTCAGTCACGTCAGCGATAATCTTGAGCACCATAGGAACCTCCTGTGTACGCGGAGTGTGCCTACTATGTTCTATTTTTGTTCCGAGTCAAGTGGGCTGCGAAAACGCCAGATCCCTATTCCGCCCGCTTGGCCTTCTCCTCCCGCCGCTCGCGCAGCACGAAGGTCAGATTACGCAGATAAATCAATACACCAAAGCCCTGCCCCAGGATGAACACGGGGTCGCGCCGGTAGAGCGCGTAGATCAGCAGCAGCACCCCGCCGCCGATGGACAGCAGCCAGAAGGAGAAGGGAATCACGCTGCGCCCCGCCTTTTCGCTGGCGAGCCATTGCACCACGAATCGCCCGGTGAAGAGCGCCTGGGCGATGATGCCGATATAGGCCCACCAATCCAGCCGCTGCACGAAGACGTCGTAGAAATAGCCGCCGAGGGTATGCCAAAGATCGATAATCATGAACCGGACACCTCGGAGGCCGCAGGAACGCGCTTGCGCCTGCGGATCAACCACCGCACGCCCATGAGGTCAAGGATCCCGACCCAGAGCCGGTCGAAGAAGCCGTAGTTGGAGACGCCCGCATGACGCGGCCTGTCGATCACATCCACATGGGCGAGCGTATATCCCTCCCGGCGCACGAGCGCTGGCATGAAGCGATGCAGCGCGTCGAAATAGGGCAAGGCCAGATAGGCCTCGCGGGGGAAGCATTTGAAGCCGCACCCAGTGTCGCGGGTGCCATCTTTCAGAATGGCGCCGCGCACCTTGTTGGCGACACGGGACTGGAAGCGCTTGAAGCCCGTGTCCTTGCGGCCGATCCGCTGCCCCTGCACGAGGCCGCAACTCGGGCCCGCAGCCTCCAGCGCCCGCAGGAAGGCGGGCATGAAGGCGGGGTCGTTCTGTCCGTCGCCATCGATGGTGATGATGACCGGCGCCCGCGCCGCCCGCACCCCCGTCCGCACCGCCGCCGACTGGCCGCAGGAGTGTTCGTGGCGGATCTGCCGCAGATGGGGACGGCTCGCCATCAGGGCGCGGATCTCGTCGGAAGTGCCATCGGTGGACCCGTCGTTCACATAGACGATCTCGAAGGGGCCAAGCGGCGTCAGGGCCGCCTCGATCTCAGCCACCACAGGGGCGATGTTGCCCTCTTCGTTGCGGGCGGGAACGACGACGGAGACGCGCGGCTGTGGGGTCTGCATGGAAGGCGTGCTCATGATCTGGAAGGAGAAATGAGGGCGGGCCAGACCCTGCCCGCGCCGCGCAGGCGCAGGCCGGTCGGCATCCAGCGGAAGGCGAGGCCCCGCAAGGCGAAGGCGCGGCGCAGCACGATGGCTGATGCGACCCCCAATCCGGCGCCCGCGATGACGTCGCTGGGATAATGGGCCGAGATCACGACCCGCGAAATCGCGATCAGCAAGGCGAGGCCCAGCAGAGGCCAGCGCAGGCGCGGCGCCATCCAGCCCAGGCTCACCGCCATGGCGAAGGCGGAGACCGCATGGCCCGAGGGCATGCTGGCGTAGGTGGATTTCAGGGCCATGAGATCGAAGTGAAACGGCCCGACCATCTCGATCAGGGAGGGCCGCGCGCGCCCGAAAAGATGCTTGATGACCTGCGAAGCGATCCCCGAAACGGCGAGCACGGCGATCAGAAAGCCCGCACGCTCGGCCAGAAAGAGGCAGGCCCGGTCAAAGTCCGCGCCCCGCCCCCGCCCGCGCGTCAGAAGAGCGCCGAGCAGCGTCAGGCCCGCAAGCGTGAACATATACCCGGAAAGGCCCAGATAGGTGATCTGGCCGAAGACGATCTTGATCCCATCGGGCAGGCTGCGAACCCCACGGGCGACCGATGCGTCGGCCTGAATCGCGACGATCACCACAAGACCGATCACCGCGAGGATCACCAGCGCGTCCAACCGACGATGACCCTCATCGCGCCGCGCCATGCGGGGCGAGCGCCAGCGGCGCAGGGCTGATGCGGCGGCGAGGCGCAAGCGCCCGATCACATCGGCGCGGGTTTCATGGAGGGAGAGGCTCATCGCCCATCCCCCTGCCTGAGGTAGACCCCGATGTCCAGCTTGCGGCCGCCGTTGAGATTGATCCCGGTGAGGCGCTCGGTCAGGCGCACGCCTTCGGCGCCGGCGCCCAGCGCGCCCAGAAAGGCAGGCTCGTCCTGGGCGCTGACGAAGGCGATGCGGCAGGATCCCTCCCCCATGAAGCGCCCCGCCCCCTCGCCGGATTCAAACAGGATGTCCGTGCGCGTCAGGAACACGAGGCTCGGCTCCCGGTAGCGGGTGGAGGCTGGCGCCATATCGAGGCAAGTGGTCAAGGCCTGCGCTCGCGCCCGCGCCTCAGCCAGACGGGGCGACATGGCGAAGGGTTCGAAGACCGGCCCGGTCATGACCCCGCCATAGACCATGACGTAGCAGAACAGGGCCAGCAGCGCCCCGCCCGGCACCAGCGATCCCGCTGCTCTGGCGCGAATGGCCTGCGCCATGCGCCAGGCCTGCCAGAGCACGAAGGGCGCCGCCAAATAGAACATCCAGCCGGATCGCGCGCCCAGAACCACCGAGCCAATCAGACCGACGAGGAGCAGCACAACCGCCACGCCCGGTATCAGCCACAGCCCCCCGCGCAGGCGAGAGCCGAGCGCCAGCCCGTGTTTCTCGATGGCGGCAGCCGTCAGGATCGCCAGCGCGGGAAAGAGCGGCAGCACATAATGGGGCAGCTTGGTGGGCACCGCCTCGAACAGCAGCCAGGCCGGAACCAGCCAAGCCAGCAGAAAGGCCACGGCCGGCTCGCGCCGTGCGCGCCAGATGAAGGGCGCCGCCAGCAGGGTCAGGGGCGCCATGGGCCAGGCCGTGAGGAAGAAAGCCGCGAGGTAGGACCCGGGCGGCGCCCCATGGGCTTCCTGCCCGCCCGCCACCTTGCTCATCATGTCCGCACCCAGCGAGTCCGACAGAAAGGCGCCCTTGGTGGCGATCATGATCAGCACGAACCAGGGCGCCACCACCAGCAGGCACAGGATCACGCCCGGCAGCGGCTTCAGCCCCCGCAGCCAGCCAGCAGCCCGAGCATGGATCGCCAAGGCTACGCTGGCGAAAGCCGGGACCATGGGCGTGATCGGACCCTTGACAAGAAGTCCCAAGCCCAGCGCCGCCCAGAATACCGTCGCAAGGCGCCATTGCTCGGCGTTGGAAAACGCCTCCCGGCCTCGCGCCATCCAGTGCCGGGCCAGCACGCCCATGGCTCCGGCGACGGTCGCGGCCACGATGGCGTCAGTTTTGGCCAGCCGGGCCTCGACGCCCAGCAGGATGGTGGAGGCCATGAGCATGGCGGCGATCAGCGCCGCCCCCTCGCCCACCAAAGCCAGCGCCGCCCACCAAGTCAGCAGCACCGTGGCGACGGCGCCGATCAGGGAGGGCAGACGGTAGAGCCAGATCTTCGCCCGGGCTTCAGGCGCCCCCAGCGCCTCCGCCCCCACCACAAAGCCCGCCTGCAACCAGTAGACGCCAACGGGCTTCTTGTTACGCGCCTCGGTCTGGAAGCGGATGGCGACGAAATCGCCGGTCTCCAGCATCTGCTTGGTCGCCTGCGCGAAGCGGGGCTCATCCCGGTCCATGGGCTGGAGCGAGACGAAACCCGGCAGGAAAAGAGCGAGCGACAACAGGACGAGCAAAAGCGCGACGCCGCGCTTCGGCGTCTGGCCTGTGGCGCGCCCGGGCGCGAGGAAATCGGTCAAGCTCATGGCGAATCCGCCCGCGCGCCGGAAATCCGGCTCGCCTCAAGGCCCCGCCTTTTAGGGCCTCAGCCCCGCAGCGGCAAGGCTCAGGGGCCGCGCCACAGGCCCAAATCCCGCAAGAACGGAACGACCGCAGCGTCAAAGCCCTCGGGATCCTCGATCACGCAGGCGTGGCCCGTGCCCGGAAGCATGGCGTGTTGGGCGCCGGGAACCATGGCGACGGTGCGCCGTCCACGCTCGAGCGATTGATCAAATTCGCCATTCACCACCAGGGTTGGCACGCTGAGGGAGGCGAGGCGATCGGTCATGTCCCAATTGCCCCGGGCGCGAAAAACCTGCCCGATGGTGGCGGCGGACTGATGCTCCACTCGGTCAATGAACTGGTTGAGCAGCAAGGCGCCCGTGCGGCTTTCGGCGAAGCCCGGCCCCACATAGCTGCGCATGAAGCCCATGAGATCCTCGCCCAGGCTCTCCTGCCGCACCCTGGCCACGATGCTCTCCACATCGCGCGGCCCATCGCTGGACCCGCCCACCAGCACCACGGCCTCGCAGGCCTCGGGATGGTCGAGGCCCATGAGCATGGAGACGCCCGACCCCACGCTCACCCCCATGAAGATCGCCTTCTCGACCCCCTCGCAGGCCATGACGCCTCGGACATCGTCCTTCAGGTCCCCCAGGGTGAAGGGCGTGAAGGTCTTGTCCGAGTGGCCATAGGCGCGCAGGTCCACATTGATGACCGTGTAGAAGGCGCTGTAGCGCGCGGCCTGATAGAGCCACAGCCGCCGATCAAAGGGGTTGGCGTGGATGAGGACCATGGCGGGCCCCTGCCCCTGAACCTCGTAATGGATGGGTGGACCGGTGCGGGTGCTGAAGGGCATGGCGGATCCTCTCTCTCATGCTTATTTTTGCAGAGCTTAAACCCGACGCGGCAAGCTGTCATGGGCCCTTACGGTTGACCCCCCGCCTTTTTCAGCCAAAATGATCGCAGGAGGATTCACCGATGTTGACGGGACCGGGAACCGGCAAGACTCATGATCAGGCTGCGCGCGATCTGATCCCCATGATCGCCGAGGCCGCCAATGGCATTGAGGCCACAGGACGGCTGCCCCTGCCCCTTCTCGACGCCCTCCATGAGGCGAGGCTGTTCCACATGCTCTCCCCCCGCTCCATCGGGGGCGAGGAAGTGGATCCCATCACCTTCTTCAACGCCATCGAGGCCATCGCCTCGGCTGACGCCAGCACCGCCTGGTGCGTGGGCCAGGCCTGCGGCGTCGCCATGGCTTCGGCCTATCTCGACCCCGAAGTATCCCGCGAGATTTTCGGCGGCCCGCGTTCGGTCGTCGCCTCCGGCCCCAATACGCGCGGCGCGCGCGCTGTGAAGACCGCTGGCGGCTATCGGGTCACCGCCCGCTGGAACTACGCCAGCGGCAGCCGCCACGCCCAATGGCTGGGCGGCCATACCGCCGTCTTCGAGGAGAATGGCGAGCCCGCCAAAACCCCCGAGGGACGCCCCCTCGACCGCACCATGCTCTTCGAGAAATCGAAGGCGACCATATTCGACGACTGGCAGGTGATGGGTCTGCGCGGCACCGGCAGCGACAGCTACGAGGTCAAGGACCTCTTCGTGCCGGAGGAGCATACCTATACCCGCGATAACCCGGCCGACCGGCGCGCCCATACGCCGCTCCATTCCAATTTCACGGGCTTCAACATCTTCGGCCTGAGCTTCTCTGCGCTTGCGCTGGGGGTGGCGCGGGGCATGATGCGCGATTTCGTAGTCCTGGCCTCGGAGAAGTCCCCCATGGCCGCGCAAGGCGCCTGGGTGCTGCGCGACAATGCGGTGGTGCAATCGAAGGTCGCCATCGCCGAGGCGCGCCTCATGGCCGCGCGGGGCATGGTGGTGGACATCTATAGTCGGCTTTGGGATCAGGCCCTGCAGGGCCGCCCCTTCACCCTGCGCGACAAGGCCGACATGCGCCTCGCCTCCACCTTCGCCATGAACGAGGGCCGCGAGGTCGTCGCGGTGCTTTACAATGCTGCGGGCGGCACGGCGATCTTCCAGAAGAACAGTTTCGAGCGCCGCTTCCGCGACATCAACTGCGCGTCGCAGCAAGGCCAGGCGGCGCAATCCAACTTTGAAATCATCGGGCAGGTGCTGCTGGGGCTGGAGCCGAAGGGGCGGGTTTAGGGCCCCTTCTCCCCCCGCCCCTCACGGCTCCAGCGCGTCAATCAGCACGAACGCGATCCGGCAAGGTTCCGTGCCCCGCTTGACCCAAGCATGGTTCGTGCCCTGTTGCACCAGCACGTCACCCGCCTTCATGTGGATTTCCGTATCATCCAGCAGCATGTCGATCTCGCCTTCCATGATGATGGCGTAGTCGACCGTGCGGGTCGCGTGCATCAGGGGATGGCGCGGCGGCAGGTGGCGTTTGGGGGTCGAGGCGCCGTGCTGGGAGTGGTGATAATCCAGCGGCAGGTCATCGACCTCCTTCGGGGTCGGGGGAATGTCCACGATGCGAAAGATGGAGCCCCCAGCAGGCGGCGCCACGCCCACCTTCACCGCCGCGCGATCCGCCGGGCCTGCGATGTCGGCGGGCGACTCCTGCGTGGTCCAGAGCAGGCGCGACACGGTCTTGCGGCCCTCACGCACGACCTTGTTGGGATTGTCGCCATCAAACAGCACGACCGCTTTCCCGCTGGGGTCCACGGTGGTCACGACGCGGCGCACCTCTTCACTTAAAGCCATCGTATCCTCGCTGATCAGCGGCAGCCCTCGAGCTTGCTCGCCTTGTTGATGAGCTCGAAAGGCCCGAGCGCCTTTTCGATCTCGAGGGAGAAACTGCCATCGACGAGCTTGTCGAGGGGCGGATCCTTCTCGATCATGCCGTCTTTCTTGAAGACCCGCAGCAGGTCCACGATGCTCGCCTGATTGACGCGGCCATTGGGATCGCGCGCCTGCCAGTCCATCTCGTCGAGCTGCTTGAAATCCTTGCCAATGCCATTCTTGAGCAGGATCTGGATCACCTCGGCGCGGTTGGGCCCGTGGTGATAGGCCTGGCAATAGTCGCGCGCCCCCCGCGCCAGCGCGATGAAGACCTTGCGGGCGGTCTCGCGGTTGGCCTTGATCCAGTCGGCGCTGGCCATATAGGCGAGACTCGTCATGGGCAGCTCCTTCACATAGCCCTGTTCCGGGTCGATCCAGGCAACCGCCACCCCCTGCTGGATCGCCATATCCGTGAAGGGCGCCACCATCAAAGCCACATCGATCCCGCCATTGGAGAGCGTGGGGATCATCTGGGGAAAGGCGAGGGTCTTCACATTTACATCGCCGAGCGTCAGCCCCACGGTCTCCAGCATCGACGAGAGTTCATAGGTGGAGAGCGAGCCCGCGCCGCTCACCGCCACGTTGCGACCCTTGAGATCAGCGGGGGTCCTGATCTTGTCCTTCAGGTCCGGCCGCAGGACAAAGTTGTGATAGACTGGAGTGGAGCCGCTTTCGAGAGCCATGATGACCGGCAGCCCCTGGGCCACCGCATTGAAATAGCCCGCGTTGATGCCGCCTTGGGCGATCTGGATCTGGTTGGTGGCGAGGATCGCCATGGCGCGGCTGAGCGAGTCGATGGCTTCGATCCGCACATCCACGCCCGCCTCGCGAAAATACCCCTTCTCCAGCGCGATATAATTCGACGCGGAGGGCACGCTCTGAACGGTGCTGATGGTGACAGTCTGCGCCAGCGCGGACACGCCAAGCGACCATATTGCGGCCACCGCCACTGAAACAATACGAGCGATCAACCGCGCCTCCCCTGATGCGCCGCAGGGTGAAGGCGAGGGCCGCGACTGTCAACTTGGCGAGCGATGGCCCGGCGTCACGGGGCCTGCGGACTGTCGACCCAGGCCTGGGCTGCATGGACCGCGCCGATCCAGTCGGCGGGCGTCACATCGTCGATGAATCGATGGTAGAAAATTTGGCCGTGGTTCGGCAGGCGGCGGAAATCATAGGTTGGCGCCGGGCGCAGACGCACAAGGTGCTCGCGAAACAGGCCGAGAATGGCGGTCTGGGAGGCGTGGGCGGCCAGCATTTCCTCCCGCACCAGAGCCTCGTCCTGATCGAATTGGATCACGACCTCCGCCTCGCTCTCCTGGCAGAAGCGTTGGGTCACCAAGCCATGTTCGCTCTCGTGGTAGAAGGCCATCTCCATCACCACGGGCGCCTTCATCCCCGCCTGCTCCAAGTGCTTGCAAGCCATCGCCACTGCGCAGGCGCAAGCGTCATGATCGAGATGCCCGCCTTCATAGGGATGGGTGAAGACCGCCTTTATCCCTTCCGATTTGAAAAGCGCGCTCAAGGCGGCCACGATGGTCGGCAGATGGCGGAAGGCCAGCTGATCGCCAATGGCGAAGGTGTGGCGGCGCCCGGCGGGCACATGAGCGAGATCCAGCACCCGCGCCAGCTCACGCCCCCGCGCCGTCGCATAGTCCGCAGAACTGCGAAATCCGGCAGCCTGTACGCTGCGCGGATCGCGCGGAGCGCCATCGGTGACATGGATCGCATGGACGCCGCGCAGCAGTTTCAGGAGAGGCCCAAGCCCAATGGTCTCGTCATCCGGATGGGCCACAACGAGCGCGACCGCCGCATCCACGGGACTGCGCAGACTGAGATCGCGCAGAATGGAGTGAGCCGGTTCGGCGTTGCGGGCGGACATGAGCTGACCAATCGGCTGGGCCTTGGAACCATCACAAGCAACGCAGCCTCGCTGGCCCTGGTTCCACGTTCAGCCTGCCCAGCCTCAGGCGGCCCGGTCAGGCTTGCGCACCAGATTACGGACGGTCCACAGGCCAATGGAAACCACGGTCTCCCCCGCTTGATCACGCACAATCAATCGCGCGCCGGGCTCACGCGTGGAGCGGGCGAGATCGACGATCCGGTCCCAAAGGGCGTTACGGTCCGCCAGCTCCACATCGCTCAACTGAGAGACGGTGATTGGTCCGGACGAGACTTCAAAAGAATAGCGCGGCATCGGCTTGGACCCCCCAAGGGACGAGATAGGCAGGGGTAAACGCTGCATGGCGGAGCTGGTTCCGGTTGGTTTTGGGCCAGACCCGGGCTTGCGCCATTGACGCGCCGTGAAGCGCCGGTGCAATACACCGGCCCGGTCACCAGACCGGCGAGGATTCATCCTGCGGGCCGAAAGGCCCTGCGCAGCATCGAGGAAACCCCCATGAGCTCCAGCGATTCCGTGACCATCCCCGTGCTGCAACAGATGAAGCGCGATGGCGCGAAAAGCGTCGGCTTCGTGGCCTGGGATTACCAGATCGCCCTGATCGCCGAGCGCGCGGGCGCGGATTTTCTCGTCATCGGGGACAGCGTGGGCGTGAACCTCTGGGGCCACGCCAATCCGCTGGAAGTCACCCTCGACGAGATCCTCATCTGCTGCAAGGCCGTGCGCCGGGCCGCCAAACGCGCCCTGCTGATCTGCGACATGCCCTATGGCCCTGTGCAGGAGGGTCTCGACACCGCCATGCGCGCCGCCGTGCGCATCGTGAAAGAGGGCGGCGCGGACATGATCAAGCTCGACGGCGCCGCTGATTATCCCGAGGCCGTCACCGCCCTGACCCGGGCGGGCATTCCGGTCTTCGCCCAGTTCGGCCTCACCCCCCAGACCGCGCTGAAATACGGCATCCCCTACAGCGCACAGAATTCCGCCGCCGCCATGGCCACCGCGGAAGCTGCGGCCAAGCTGGTCGAAGAGGCGAAGATGCTGGAGGCAGCAGGCGCCGCCATGCTCGATTTCACCAATTCCGGCCCGGTTGCAGGCAAGGCGGTTTGCGAGGCGGTCTCGATCCCTGTGATCGGCGGCTTTGGCGGCGGGCCCTGGCTCGACGGGCGCGTGCGCCTCGCGCATACCGCCATCGGCTATGCGGAAAAGTGGATCGACTCCAAAAACGACACCTATTTCAACGGCGCCCGCGCCAGCCTCGAGGCCTTCCAGACCCTCATCGCCGACGCCCGCGCGGGCAAGCAGATCAAGGGCTGAGCGCCATGCCGAAGGTCGTTCTGGACGGTATCGACACCCGCTATGAGGTGACGGGCTCAGGCGCCCCCATCCTCATGTTCGCCCCCGGCGGCTTTGACGCGACCATCGAGAAATGGTCGACCCAGGGCGTCTACGCCAAGATCAAGCCGGTG
>CANGTC010000028.1 GCA_947456505.1 Beijerinckiaceae bacterium | reverse complement strand
TTCCGCTTCAAGGCGAGCACCGACACCGCCACCACTAAAAACCGGAAGGAGAAAGCGAATGCCTTGACTTAAAACTGACCCACGGAACATAAAAGGGCGGGTCACTTCTCAGTGAAAATCCCGGGTCAGTTCTTCGTGAAAATCTACAGGCGGGCTGAACGCGCGATCGGGCGTGGTGAGCAACGCCACGCTCGTGCCTTTGGAAATTTTTGTGATGTTTTTTTATCTTGAGTTTAAATCTATTGATAGATTGTCATCATTCATTCTTTTACAGGCACCAATATTATCTCACCACGTCCTTCGTCGATTGCGACATGTCTGAATTTGCTCAAGAAGCTTTGCCCAAGTACTGGAATTGTCCCAATCCTGGCGACAAGTGCGAGAACATTTTCGACCGTTTGATTGGAGACTGTAATTTGTCGTATGCGAAACGATCCTGATTTTAATGTCCTTCCGTCGAGAGATGTGAAGCCGTCATCTCCGATGAAGTCACTATTGTTGATTACACCTAATTCCATCATATTTTCTACTAAATCGACAGGTATTTTGACGTAGGGTTCTTCATTGCTAATAGAGAATTTGGTTTCTTTTGAGTTGTTTATCTTTATAGGAATTGTGAAGAGATTTTTTTCTTTCGAAAATTTTGATGTAGAATCGAATTGTTGGGGCCGCTCAAATGTTTGAGTTATTTGTTTTTGTACAAGCCAAGGGATTTCGGCGCTTCTGATAAAGCGATTATCTTCCCATACCCCAGCTTGCTCAATGATTCCATTCTTATATAAAACGCCTAGTCCATGAAAACGAGCGTTGATCCAAAACCCAGTGTAAGTGTTTCCATTTATATTTTTAAAGGTACCGAAGCCGCTTACCATTCCATTTCTAAATTCTCCCTCGTATGATCCAGCTCTATTGGTGAAACTTCCGATGCAATTATTCCATGTAGCTCTTTGTCCATTTTGGCATGATGGAAGAGTATTTTGTCCGATAACAATCGTGGGCTGACAAACTTCAAGAGCAATGCTCATTGCTGCCAGATTGCTTATTTTTCCCCTGAAGAACTGGCGCATCAGTCATTCCTGCGATATCGAATTTCGGGTCTTTTCGAACATGTGTCTGCTTTTTTGACGCTCGCATATGAGCCATGAAATTCCAAAAATTTTCAATAAAGATTCGTGTAATTTCTGTCTCATATTTCGATTTGCGGTGAGTTGCAAAACATCACCATTGGTTGGTAACAGGCGCGGAGATGTCGCAGCTCATGTTTGTAGTAAAACAGGGCGAGCTCGATATTCAGATCGTTGATGTTGCTTCGAGGGTACTGCGTAAATGCAGTTCATGGTGCCAAGTACGCTGGTCAAGCTGGCGGGCTTGTGTAACAATGGAGCGTGGAGCTTTTTTCCCAAGTCCAAGTGGGCAAGAATTAGACGGTGAATGAATCGAAAAGGCAGTTTGATGTTATCTCGCATGAATCGGCATTCAGGATAGACGCTAACGGCAATGATTTTGCGCTTTACAGCTTGCGATTCACAGCTATTATTTTAGGTAGCTTTGTTTGACCTAGGATCGAAAAAGTCGCTGTTCAGTGCACTTACGAGGTAAGCTTGATATGCGATCTCTGGTAAGATTTTACGTCTGCGTAGCATTTGTAATGCAACCAGGCTATGGGAATGCTCAATCTGACATCTCAACATCGATGTGTAGTTCATATTTGCGTGTCGTCGAGCGAGCCGTTGATTTGAGGCAACAGGGCGTTCCAATCAATATCGCTCAAAAGATGGCTGATAGTGCTTTGAACGTGAATCCTCAATTGTATCGTTTCATCATAGGAGCAATCAATACGACCTATCAAAATCCGCAATTGATTACTGATGCTCTCAATGATGGGAGGCTCCTAAATATGTGTGCAAAGGAAGTGCGAGGGTTTTGATTTTTAAACCAATTCTCTGCCGCTCTCATCTACTTGTCGCCTACTTAGATTTAGTGCTTACTTTTAAGCAGTTTTAGCATCAAGACGTTCCTCATTGAGTGCATGCGAGCTCAGTAACCCATGCGAGCGATCATCGCCGTCACGGCTTTTCCGTGTCCGGTCATAGCGGTCATGACCTCTTCGCGGGTAAGGCCGGGCTTCAGAGCCGTTGGTTCGAGGTCAGTCGCAATCAGACTGATCACGTAGTGATGCAGGCCGGTGTTCGCACCGGGGCAGGGCCCGAAATACACCGTGGTGCCGGAGGCATTCTTTCCGCCAACAATCTTGGGCGTCTCTTTGCTCGCCTCGCCTTCCGCTAACGAAGTGACGTTGGCTGGAATGCCGTAGGCCACCCAGTGCGATACGCCGGTCCCAAACCTGCCCTCCGGGTCCCACATGAAAAGAATGAAGCTCTTGGTGCCTTCTGGCGCGTTTGACCAAGCGAGAGGCGGAGACACGTTTTCGCCGCGACAGTTGGGGTTTTCCTTCATAGCTCCGCCATTCTTGAGGACAAGCTGACCGTTGTCAGCAAAGGCGGGCGAGGTGATGGTGAAGGGATCGGCGGCATAAGCTGGGCCGACGAAGGAAAGAGAGAGGAGGGCGGCGACCAAAGAAGACAGGCGCATGAGGTTTCTCCTCCATCAACCCCTCTTTCAACACGGGGGTTGATCAAGTGTAGCCTAGCGATCGATGGTAGCAAGTAGGGCTGCGTTATTCGTGCAGAGCGGCTGATGCAGAAAAGGCTCACCTAAATGTAACAATCCTAGTGCCTTGCCAGTCGGTTTCCCGTATGGAAACCTAAATTTGTCGAGTTTGTGGAGTGCGCGGCGTGGTGACGAAAAAGCCTTCTAGGGACGCGGCAGAACAGAAGACAAAGATGCCCAGCCCTAGGGAAAGATTGAAGGTCAAAACCAAGACCAAGGATGACGATTGGTATGAAGCCGCGTTCAAGCGGTTTTCCATCTCGCTCAACCGTACCAATCAGCAGCGTGATCCGCTTGCGACGTTGATGCCGCCAGTGAAGTCTGGGCTCCAATAGACCTGTATCCTGCGTGCCGTCGTTGAAGGAGTTTGTAATGGAAAAGCGTGCAGCGACGCCTAAAACACCGCCGAAAATGCCCAGCGTTCAGAGTTCTGGATTTATCGGTTCTGGAAGCAACCAGATGACTTTGAGCGATGCGACGGTGAAGAAGATCTTCAAGCTGGCAGCACAAAGAGCGGCGGGTAAAAAATAGACTCTTCGCCTCTTCAGGTCTTAGGTCTGCATTGACAGCATTAATTCCTATTTCATGGGCGGACCGTCTGCTGTCAGGGCAAAAAATACGCTAACTCGACTATGGATCCGATGGCGATTTGTGGCGGGTTTGGTAAGCTTTTATCGTAGCGTCGCGCTTGCGTCCGGAAGAGCGTTTTTAGGATTTATTTCCTACTACACAAATGCTACACACACAAAAATGACGTTCAAAAAAGCCTGTAAAATAAAGCTTTCTGGCATTATTGAGTACTATTCGCGCTAAAAATTTTAGCGACGAAAAACACAATATCTTGTATAAATTACAAGAGTTTAGGGCAATCACATACAATATGTGGTTGCCCTATTTTTTACACATGCGCTACACAGAACAAAGCATGAACTAAATGTCGCGTGCTTGTTCTGAGCCCCAATATGGAGTCTATTTTACGCAGACGTTACACAGGCGTCTGATGGAGGCTGCGAATGGCCCATGCAGCAAACCAGGTTCAAATAGCTGACGGTCGGATCACACTTTACCAACTGCATCTTCAGAACGGCACAAACGTCTACTGACTCAAAAAGGACATGGGCACATCAGTGGCCATGATCGAGCGCCATTATGGCCAGACCAATGTGCTCATGGGTCTTGAGCACGAGACGGCCAAGCGCAGGAAACCCAAGAAGGCGCAGGCCGCAGACGCCGCCAATCCCGACGCCACAGCCAATATCGAGGCCAAGCCAACTGCGAAGAAATCGCACAAGCTGCACAAGCAGCCAATCAAGACTGATGCGACTATTCCAGCAGGGGCAGTGGATATGACGCCCGTGGACGACGGATCCGATGAATATGAGATCTGTCTTGAGCAATTGTCTTTCTTCACATACTGCTTGAGAAGAACGGGGCAGATAAGGCCCCCTGAACATGCGAGGAGACGCCCCATGACGCATGACGAATTGGTGACCGAGGCTCGCGCCATCGTAGCCCGTCAGGTCACGTCCGACATGGATTCCGAGCAGAAGGACGAATTGCTCGAACAGGCGTTGATGAGCCTGCTCGATCGCAAGGTAGCGATGCCGTTCTTTGGCAAGGCTGGCATTCTGGGCGCGGGCGGTGGCGCTGCGGTCCCGGGCCGCTATCTGATGCACGATGATCCCCGTCTGCCGCCCATGCCTGAGAAGCCGACTCTGATCGACTTCTTCGAGAAGCGCATCCTGCTGATGGCGCGCGGCGGCCAGCACTTGCTACAGAGCGCCCGTCTCGCGCAGAAGAACGGCCTGCCGGAAAAGATCGTACTGGCCTGCCTGCTGCACGATATCGCCGTGACCGCTCATATTCGTTCCGATCACGGCTACTACGGCGCGCAACTCATCGAACCCTACGTGGACGAGGAAGTCTCCTGGGCCGTGCGCTATCATCAGGCGCTGCGCTTCTATCCGGATCCGCAGATGAACTATGAATATCCGGAGCTTTACACCCGCACGTTCGGCGAGGAATACCGGCCGCCTGCTTACATCCAGCGCGACTATGAACAGGCGCGCAATCACAAATGGTACATGTCCGCGCGGCTCGTCACCTGCAACGACCTCTATTCGTTTGACCCGAACGTGAAAGTCGAAATCGATGATTTCAAGGATCTGATCGGGCGAAACTTCCGGCAACCCGAAGAGGGGCTCGGGTTCGACAATACGCCGTCCTCGCACATGTGGCGCAGCATCATCTGGCCGAACAATTTCCTCTGAAATCGGCAGCGCCTTCGGCGGCCGAGAGGTCTAGATTGCTGCACCAGGATAAATGACAGGAACGGCGGTGGCGCCGATTTCCTGCTCAAAAGTCACGGCGCCGTTGAAGATATAGTTTTGACTGGTGATAAAAAAATCGATCAGTTGATCTAGCGCGTCCGCCCCATCCAGATCTCCAAGAGCTCTTTGCTCTAGAGCCAGATCTCTTGCTTTTGCGGTGATAAAATTACCATCACGGTCAAAGGGCGTTTGAACCTCGATTACGGTGGTAGGCGTTTCCTGACGCATTGGACTGCCTCCATAACCGGGACGCGACATGGCTCTTACGGACACGAAAAAGTTTTGGATCGCTTGCCCATAAAAACTTTCAATAATGGGGTCAGGTTTAAGTCTGATGAAACGCTTATGGGCAATTTAGGCGGTTCAGGTCGCTTGGGTAGGGTGGATCCAGCCTTCCGCTTCCGCAAACGCTTGTTGTAATGATTAAGTCTGTCTCGAAGGCGTTCCTGCTTGGCCTGAAGGCGGCTTGGGCGGCATTGCGGTCCAAGTTATCGGCTCGCTGGCGATCTAAAGCTGTGACGACTTCTGCAATTTTCATCAATGTTGTTTGGTCGCATTTCAAAGAAGGTCGGTTTTTCTTGATTTCTGAAATACAAACTGTCCCGAAAGTCGCTCAATCGCCGCTGATCAAGGCCGATAACATCATTCTAGCAGGTTTAGTTGATCTGACGCCGGTGGATTGTGTTGCGGAGGAATAAGCGCTCCTATCTTCAGTGATCGAAATCCTTTTGTGGAACTTAGTCGTAGGAGGGGCCCTAAGGATCGCTTGCCCCCCGTTTTGCTTGGAACTGCTGCTTAACTAGTCAAAATCCAGTTTAAATCGCACCATCTCATCCTGCTCGACTGCTTGCGCTGCGAGGCGGACAGGGGTGTTGGCGGCGCCAAAGAGATCGTAGTTGCGGCGCTCCAATATCTCGAAGAAGAAGCGCTGATCGAACATGCGCGTGTAGATGTGGAAAAATTCGCCATCCTTATGGCGGTCGTACAAGACGCCAAGATCGCGCATACGCTCGATGAGGTCGGCCGACAGGTCATACCGAGCAGAAAGATCCGCGTAATAATTGTCGGGGATCTCGAGGAACGCGACGCCTGATGCGCGGGCCTTCTCCACGAAGCCAAAGAGATCGTCGGTCGAAAGCGCGATCTGCTGGACGCCGCCGCCACCGAAGCTCTCAATGAACCGCGACACGGCCGTAGAACCGCCATCCGCGATGTTGATCGGAATGCGCACCACGCCCTCGGAGGAACGCAGGACACGGCTGTAGAAGGCGCCGTGTGGATCTGCAAGCTCAACCTGCGGCTCCACGGTGAAGCCAAGCACACCTTTGTAGAAAGTCACCCAGGACAGGAACTCAGAACGCTGCACCATGTTGTTGAGGTGGTCGATGCGGGTGAGTGGGCCGGGGTTCGACGGTGTGTCGAAAAAGATGAAGTCCTTTTCCCAGGTCGCATGCTGGCCGTCCTTCATGAAGTAGAGAAGGCTGTTCTCCACGCCTGCGACCGCCGGAATCAGCGCTTCGCCGGGACCGATGCGACCGAAGTAGCTTGGCGCGCCGAGCGCATTGGCGCGATCAATCGCGCGCTCAGGATCATCGAACCGCAGGGCCACCGCGCAGACCGACGTGCCATGTACGAGGTAGAAGGAATGGCCAAAGCCGTCCTGCTCGCGATTGATGACGATGTTCACGTCATTCTGGCGGAGCAGATCGACATCCTTAGACCGATGACGAGCCACGCGTCGAAAGCCGAGTCCTTCGAGTTCGGCCACGAGACGCGGCGAATGTGAAGTGCTCGTGACGAATTCGATGAACTCAACGCCGCCGACCTTCGCAGGCTTCGGCAGGCTGCGGGACAGGGCGAGCGGCGCTAGCTTGCGCGCCTGGCGACGCTGGTCGAGCTCCTCGCCACAGACCTGTAGGGCGCGCATACCGTCAAGCGCGATGGCGACGGCTGGCGCTCCGCGAAACTGGTCATTGAAGATCTCGAGCGAGATTGGGCCGTTGTAGCCAGTCTGCGTCGCGTAATCGACGAAGTCCGTCACGGGCCAGTCGCCTTGGCCCGGGAAGCAGCGATGGTGGCGTGAGAGTGAGAGGGGATCCATGAGGATCCCTGGCGCATCGGCCACCTGCATGAGAGCGATGCGGTCGCCCGGGATCTGCGCGATGCCCTCGATCGGGTTCTTGCGGGCGAAAACGTGGAAGCTGTCGAGGACAACGCCCAGATTCGGCTGGTCGGCGCGGCGCACGAGATCCCACGCCTGCATCCAGTCGTGCACGTGGCGGCCCCAGGCCAGCGCCTCGAAGCCAATGTGAAGAGCGCGGCGCGCAGCCAGGTCTGCGAGCTCGGCGAGATCCGCCGCTGAGCGCTCCGGATCGCCAAGAGACTCTTCATGGACATTGGAGCAAATGCACAGGAGCCTGACGCCGAGGTCCTCCATCAGGTCGAACTTACGCTGGGCGCGCTCGAAATTGCGGACCCGCATGGGTTCGGGCATGCCCTCGAAATCGCGCAGGGGCTGCAGGGCGATGATGTCGAGACCGAGATCCTGCGCCATGGCGCGTACTTCGCGTGGCTTGCCGCTGAAGAAGGTCAGATCGTTCTCGAATAGCTCAATGGCCCGAAAGCCCGCACGCGCAGCGGCGGCGAGCTTCACTTCCAGGGTTCCCCCCATGGATACGGTAGCAATGGAAAATCGTAACAAGGCCTATAACTCCCCTGCTATTCCGCTCCTGGCATGCTTCAAGCCCAGCAGATCAAGGATCTGTTCCAGATTTTGAATCGCTCTGGCTCATCGCTGCAACGGTGAAACCACGGCCGGTCAGGAAGAAGTTCAATTGCAGGTCCTCCCCGGCGCGATACATGTCCGTCCCAGTCGAGATGCGACACCCTTTAGCGGCAGCTTTCACGAGCCAGGGTGAAGGGTCCGGCTGCGTGATGACGCAGGCCGCAAAAGCGGTGGGCGAGATCTTGTCCACATCGATGGGATAAGGGTCGCTCTCCTTCATTCCAGCAGGCGATGCATTAGCCACGATGTCGACGCCCGTGGGATCAGGAGATCCAGCGCTGATCTGCTTGGTTGGCGCAATTGCCGCCAGCCGTTGAACGAGCGCGTCTCGACGCACGCTGTCCTGGTCGTGGATGGTGACCGATGCTGCGCCAGCCTCGATGACAGCGAGTGCGATGGCCGACCCTGCACCGCCAGCGCCGATGACCAGAACTTTTTTCCCGGAGATCACGCCGCCTTTCGCCTCGACAGCACCGATGAAAGCCGCTCCATCAACCATGTCACCATGCCAGCCATCGGGCATGCGCCGCATGACATTGACGGCGCCGAGCAGGCGTGAGCGGTCGCTCAGGACATCGCAATGAGCCGCACAATCGAGCTTGTGGGGGACGGTGACGCAAATTCCGTCGAGATTCCTGATTTTCTTCGCTCCAGCCATGAAAGTCGCCAGATCGACCGGAGAGACTTGAGCAGGAAGCATTAAGGCGTTGCAACCAAGCTGCGCGAAGCGGCTGCTCATTCCAGCCGGCGATTTCACCTGAATGATCGGATCGCCCACAATCAGATAGAGGCGTGTGGCGCCGTCGGGCATGCGCGGACCGGCCATCAGGCGTCTCCTTCCAGCCCCAGGTATTTGAGATAAAGTCCGATCTGAGCCTCAAGCATCGGTCGACCCGGCTGCACCTTCAGCCCGCGCGCGCGGGCGGCGCCCAGAAGACGGGTTTCGGCGGGCTTCATGATCACTTCGCACACGATGCAGTCTGAAGGGAGTTGATCGACGTCGAACGGCAGGGGATCCGTAGGCGACATGCCGATTGGCGTGGCGTTAATCGCAAAGTCGGGGACGCCCGGCATCCCATCGACCACTGACGCCGGAAGGCCGGGCCGAAAGGACCGGATGCGTTCGGCCAGGGCGAGCCCGCGCTCCTTGTCCGCTTCGGTGATGAAGATCCGCCCGACGCCAGCTTCAGCAAGCGCCACAGCGATCGCGGCGCCGGCGCCACCGGCTCCAACGATCCAGGCCGTTGTGCCGGAAACAACGTGTCCCGCCTCGATGAGACCGGCCACAAAGCCCACGCCGTCGACCATATCGCCGAGTAGCCTGCCATCAGCGTCGCGCCGAACGAGGTTGACGCCGCCAGCGGCATGCGCACGGGGACTCGCCTCGTCGCAAAGGGCGAGCATCGCTTGCTTATGCGGCACGGTCACGGTGAAGCCGCGAACATTCGGCAGGAGCCGAAGGCCCGCGATCACAGGAGCGAGTTGACCTGCAGGCGTATGCAGTGGGATCCAGGTCGCGTTGATCTGACGACGGTCAAGGATCGGCGGAATGAGGATTGGGGTCTGGACCTGCCCGATCGGATCTCCGAGCGTCGCAAAGACTATCGTCTCGCCATTCATCGACGATCACCTGAGGCTGTCTTACGCCCTCCCACAGCGAGACGAACGCTGCCTCTCCCTATCGGCGGACGATCAGCGAGCACTGGCACAAGCGCATCCGACGCAGTCATGCCAATTTCGCCCGCAGCTTCCTTGAGGGCGGGGGCAACTTCATGCATGCGCTGTTCGGTCCAGCGCGCGCTTGGCCCTGAGATCCCAAGGACGCCCACCACATGGCCGGATGCCGGATGAACGACCGGCGTCGCCATGGCGGCCGTTCCCACGGCGTTGCTTTCTGTCAGGACAGCGTATCCGCGCACGCGGGCGGTCACCAAGCTATTGCGCAGGGCGTCCAGCGTGCGTGGCGCATTGGGACCGAATTCGTCGAAATGTCCGAAGCCCTGGTTCAAGACCAGCCGGACTGCTTCTTCATCCGGAAGCGTGGAAAGCCATGCATGGCCGGTCGCCGTGCAAAAAAGCATCGCTTCCATGCCCTGGTCGGGGTCAAGCCGAAGCCCGAAGCGGGCGCCCTGCGCCTTGGCGACCCATGTCAGCCGATCCCCGTCGACGACCGCGTAACGGACGAGTTCGCCGGTCTGCGTCGCCAGACGGTCGAGAATGGGCTGAACCATGTCGACGACGCCGCTGCTGCCGAGCCATGCGTGGCCCAGGCTCAGGATCTTTGTGGTCAGAAGGTAGGAACCGCTGGCGTTCTGGCGGACATAGCCATGCCGGGTCAACTCGGCGAGGAGCCGATGCGCGGCGCTCTTGGGCAGGTCGAGCCGCTCCGCCACATCATTCAGGCGCATTCCGGGAGCCTCAGCCGCCAGCAGTTCGAGGATTCCCAAGGCTCGTTCCAGAAGTGATCCAGACATTTTCAGATTCCAGAATTGACATCTCAGTTCCAATATGGAACATCTTGGTGGAGATTGCAACACGTCGTTGGCATCTGGACAAAGGGGAGGACGCGATGCGTCACGTTAAGTATCTGGCTTTGACTACGGTTTTTGCGTTCGGCAGCATCGCGACGGTGCGTGCGGCCGACACGATCAAGCTCGCGAACGTCGTCGAACTGTCTGGCCCCGGCGCCAGCGTTGGCGTCCTCTGGGGCAACGCTGTCCACATGGCGGCCGACGACATCAACGCGAAAGGCGGCATTCTCGGTCAGAAGATCGAGGTGACCGATTACGACACGCAAACCAATCCCAGCGTGTCGCGCTCGGCCGTTCAGAAGGCGCTTGATGATGGCCCTTATGCGGTCGTCGGTCCGATCTATTCAGGCTCGGTGAAGGTCAACATGCAGCTCACCCAGGCCGCCAAGATCGCCCAGTTCACAGGCGCGGCTGCTGCTGACATCACGCAGATGAACAACCCCTACATCTTCCGCATGGCTTTCAGTCAGACGAATTCGATGCCACGCGTTGCGCGCTATATCGCAGAGGATCTGAAGGCCAAGACGGTCGCGGTCGTCTGGGTGAACGACGACATGGGCAAAGGTGGCCACGAGACCATCGCCCCCGAGTTCGAAAAGCGCGGCCTGAAGGTCGTCGCCGACCTGCCTAACGAAGCCAACCAGGCGAGCTTTACACCGGACGTCGTCAAAATTCGTGGCGCCTAGCCGGACGCGATCTTCGTCTACATGCACGAGGAGGAGAATGCGCGCTTCCTCAAGGAAATCCGCAAGCAGGGCGTCAAGGCCCCCCTCGTGGGCGAAACGACCCTGATGAACGCCCAGACCGTGCAACTCGCAGGAGACGCGGCGAACGGCGTGGTCGGTCACGTCATGCTGTCTCCCGACGCCGACGTTTCGGCCGTGAAGGACTTCACGAAGCGCTTCACCGAGCGGTTCAAGACAGCGCCGGATCATAACGCCATGCAGGGTTACATGGCCGTTTGGCTGGTGAAAGCCGCTACCGAAAAGATGGGCAAGCCTGACGCCTCCAAGCTCGCCGACACCCTGCACGGGATCACGGTGACCACGAAAGACCAGCCCGGCATTCTGCTGAACACCACGGTGCTCGCCAATGGCGATGTCGATCGGCAGAGCTTCATGGTCGAAGTTGTGGACGGCAAAGCGGTTGTGAAGTCGACCCTGCCGAAGCTCGGGAACTGACATGCTCGCGGATCTCTCCCAGCTCCTGATCTCCGGTCTCGCGACCGGAGCCATCTATGCGCTCGTCGCGGCGGGGTTCGCCCTGCTGTGGCAGACGTCGCAGACCGTCAACTTCGCGCAGGGAGACTTCGTCGTCCTGCCGGCGTTCGTGGCGCTGGGAGCGATCTCGCTTGGCCTTCCATTCTGGGCTGCGGTGATCGTGGCCCTGCTGGTCGCCGTGCTCGTGCTCGGCGTCCTGTTCAAGCGGCTCATGGTCGATCCGCTGCTGCAACATGATGTTTTGCCTCTCGTGATCGCAACGATCGCGCTCGGAACGCTGCTTCAGGAAGCTCTGAAGAGCATCTGGGGCGCGCGCGCCTTTCCGTTCCCCAGCCTCGATGGCGGTTTCGATGTGGGCGAAGTGTTCGTGGCGTGGCAGGACGTCGCCGTGCTCGGATGCGCGGTCGTCGCGATCCTCGGACTGCAGGCCTTCCTGACGCGTACGCGGACCGGGCGCGCCATGCAGGCGACCGCCCAGAACCCGCCGGTCGCACGGCTGCTGGGCATTCCGGTCCAGCGCATGATCATGCTGACCTTCGTAATCAATGCGGCGCTGGTGACGCTCGCGGCCATTCTGATAAGCCCTGTCTATCTCGTGAAGTTCGACAACGGCGCTCCGCTCGGCCTCGTAGCCTTCTGCGCGGCGATCATCGGCGGCTTCAATCAGCTCCGGGGCGCCATCATCGGCGGCATCGTTCTGGGCGTCCTCGACAACCTCGCGGCGACTTACGGTCCACCCTCATATCGCGCTGCGGTCCCCATGATCCTTCTCATCGGCTTCATCCTGTTCCGGCCCCAAGGCCTCCTTGGCCGCCTTGAAGAGAGGACCGTCTGATGGCCCGCGCATCCTCTCCAACCCTTTTCATCGCCTTTGGCATCCTGCTGGCGGCGGCCCTGCTGCCGCTCGTCCTGAAGCCTTACGGCGTCTATCTCCTCTCCCTTTGGACCGTCTGGACCATCGCGGCGATCGGCCTCAACCTGACCCTCGGATACGCCGGGCAGGTCTCGCTGGCGCAGGCGAGTTTCGTTGGGATCGGCGCCTATTCCGTTGCGCTGCTGGGGCCGCATGGCATGCCATTCGGCCTCTCGATGGCCGTCGGCGCCTTCCTCTCGTTTGTCGTCGGCTGGGGGCTGGGCTTCCCTGCCCTGCGCGTCAAGGGCCATTATCTGGCCTTCGTCACGCTCGCATTCACGACGCTGGTCTTCCTTGTGATGCGCAACGAAGCCTGGCTCACCGGCGGCATCAATGGCGTCGCCAACATCGCGCGGCCTGCCCTTTTCGAAACGCCTTACGCCTATCACCTGTTGTGCACGGCGGTGCTGGCCCTTGTGACAGCTGCTGTCTGGTGGCTTCTACGGTCGCCATGGGGGCGCGCCTTCATCGCGCTGCGTGAAAATCCGACAAGGGCCATGAGCCTTGGTGTCGACGTGCGGTTGTACACACTGCTCGCCTTCGCCCTCGGCGCAGTTCTCGGCTCGGTCGCAGGCTCGCTCTACGCGCCGCTGGTGCAATATGTAGAACCAGCTCCCTTCGGCCTCGCCCTGTCGCTGAGCCTGCTGCTCATGGTTGTTGTCGGCGGCCGCGGCGCGTTCCTCGGCCCTTATCTCGGCGCGATCATCGCCGTGCTGCTGCCGGAGTGGCTGCGCTTCATGCAGGCATACTACCTGATGTTCTATTCTGCGTTGGTGATCGTGCTTCTTGTCTTCTGTCCCACCGGGCTCATGGGCTTTGCCGATCGCATTCGCCTGGCGCTACGCGCTGACAAGAAGACCTCTGGTCAGGGAGAAGGCGCATGAGCGGCCCCGTTCTCGAAGCCCGCGACCTCTACAAGAGCTTCGGTGGCGTTCATGCCGTCAACGGCATCTCGTTTTCGGTGAACGAGGGCGAGATCCTTGGCGTGATCGGGCCGAACGGATCGGGCAAGTCCACGCTCTTCAACTGCCTGCTCGGTCAGCTTCAGCCTACATCCGGCAATGTCCTGCTCGACGGTCAGGACGTGACGGGCATGCGACCCTGCGACCTCAACCGCCTCGGCGTCTCGCGAACCTTCCAGCTCCTGCAGGTCTTTCCGCAACTTTCCGTGCGCGAGAACCTTATTCTGGCGGGTCAGGAACATGTTGGCGGCATGGTGTCCCGTCTCTTCGGCCGACCGGACGTGGGGCTGACGGAGGCCGCCGAACGCATGATCAAGTTCTTCCGCCTGGAGCATCTGATCGACGCGCCAGCCGGTGGGCTGAGCTACGGGCAGCAAAAGCTGCTCGACGCGGCCATGGCGTTCATGGCCGGCCCCCGTCTAGTTTTGCTCGACGAACCGGCAGGCGGCGTCAACCTGACTATGCTTGGCGGGCTCCGGGATCGGCTCAAGGCGATGAACGAGGAAGCTGGCGCGACCTTTGTCGTCATCGAGCACAACATGGACTTCGTGATGGCGCTTTCGACGCGCGTGATCTGTATCGCCGAAGGCAAGATCATCGCCGACGGCCCGCCGGAAGTCGTTCGTGAAAATCCAACCGTGATCGAGGCTTACCTTGGCAATTGAGATCGAAGATCCCATCCTGCGGCTCGATGACCTCGTCGGTGGCTACGGCCGCCTGACGATCCTGAACGGCTGCACCTTCCCCGTCGCGCGCGCTGCGATCACGACCGTCATCGGGCCCAACGGCGCCGGCAAATCGACGACCTTCAAGGCGATCTTCGGCATGCTGAAAATCGCCTCGGGCCGCGTGCTGTTCGAAGGCGAAGACATCACCCGCGCATCGCAAGCGATCCTGCTCAAGAAGGGCATCTGCTACGTACCGCAGGGACGCAACATCTTCCAGGAACTGTCAGTGCGCGACAACCTGGAGATGGGCGGCATCGCGCTCGGCAGCGAAGCAGCGATGCGTTCGAAGGTCGAGGAGGCGCTCGATCGATTCACGATCTTGCGGCAGAAGCAAAAAGCTCAGGCTTCGACCCTCTCCGGGGGGCAGCAGAAGCTCCTAGAAATCGCGCGGGGCCTGATGGCCCAACCGAAGTTGATGCTGATCGACGAGCCGTCAATTGGACTTTCACCATTGATGGTCAAGGACGTCTTCGCCACCTTGCAGCAACTGCGTGATCAGGGAATGTCGATCCTGATGGTCGAACAGAATGCCCGCAGCGCCCTCGAAATTTCAGACTATGGCGTCGTGCTGGAAACCGGCCGCATGCGCATGATCGGCAAGGCGCAAGACATCCTGAATGATCCGCGCGTGGCCCGCATGTTTCTTGGCGCGGAGGTTGAACTCGACGAGGCGTGAGGGCAGTAACTGTGCAGGGTGATGTGCAATGCCCTACAGGGCCCGTGCGTAACCCAAAAGCTAGTCCAGGCCCAGGACTCATTGATCACATCCAGAAGATTACGGTTGCGGCGATGCAGATCGCGGACATGAAGGCATGTGCGCATCCGTCATAGCGGGTGTGGATGCGCAGCCAAAGTTTTCAGGTGGGTTGCATCGATGATTAATCGTTTTGGTTCTGTCGCTTGACCGGTGAATCAGTGAATGGGTGATCCGCAAGGAGATTAATGGGTCCTGAGCCTAGGGAGAAACCGAAGATCAAATCACAAGCCAAAACCGAGGATGATGATTGGTATGAAGCCGCCGTCAAACTGTTTTCTATCTCGCTCAATCGCAGTGGTCGGCAGCGCGATCCGCTTGCGACGTTGATGTCTCCCATCAAAAGTCGGCTCAAATGGAATTTTTAGATATCATGGCCTTGGCAATAGAAAAGCATGAAATGACAAAGCAGGAGACGAAAACGAAAATACCGCCGTAAGTGGCTAGCATTAAGAGCTCTGGATCCATCGGCCCAGGCAGCAACCAAATGACTTTGAGCGATACGACGGTTATGGAAATCTTCAAGCTTGCCGCTCAATGGGCTGCAGCTAAAAAATTGATCGTTTCTTGCTCCAGCTGAGATATATCGCTCCGGTCGTTCCTTTTGGCGTGGATGGGAGACCCAGATGAGCCAGCCTGAGCCAGATCTTGCCGCCATTGTGCGTGACGTTGTTGCGGACATGCATGCTCGTGAGGATCGCGGAACTGTTGCGACCTATATTCCTGAGCTAGCCAATGTCGATCCTGGCTATTTTGGTTTGGCGATCGTTGATGTCGCCGGCAATGTTTACGCCGGAGGCGATTGTGCCGTGCCTTTCTCAATTCAGAGCATTTCAAAGGTATTCACATTAACACTAGCGCTGGGGCGCATTGGTGACCGGCTGTGGCGCTACGTGGGACGCGAGCCATCGGGCAATCGGTTCAATTCGATTGTTCAGCTGGAGCATGAGGCGGGCGTGCCGCGAAACCCTTTCATCAATGCCGGAGCAATTGCGGTTACAGATGTGATCCTGTCTGGCCGGCAACCACGAGAGACATTGGGTGAGATTTTGCGGTTTGTGCAATTCCTCGCTGATGATGCAACCGTATCTATCGACAAAGACGTAGCGGACTCCGAAAAACGCACTGGCTATCGCAATTCGGCCCTTGCCAATTACATGAAGAGTTTTGGGGTTATCCAGAACTCCGTCGATTACACCCTTGGCGTCTATTTCCATCATTGCGCTATTGCAATGACCTGTGAGCAGCTTGCGCGTGCAGGCCTGTTTCTATCCTGTAACGGCACAAACCCATTGACCGGACTTTCGGTGGTTTCGGCGGAGCGAGCTCGTCGCATCAACGCGCTGATGCTGACCTGTGGTCATTATGACGGCTCAGGCGAGTTCGCCTATCGCGTCGGTCTGCCCGGTAAAAGCGGGGTAGGGGGAGGAATTCTGGCTATAGCGCCAGGTAAGGCGTCTATCGCTGTCTGGTCTCCAGGATTAGACGAGGCTGGCAACTCCCATCTTGGTCGGATTGCTTTGGAAGAACTCACTCGACGTACAGGATGGTCGATTTTTGGGGGGGTGAGTTGATTTTTTATGTCGCTTGGAGAGCGCTTGCCGCTTTACGCTAAGGTGGGGTGTTGTTTGTGAGTGTTACAAATTTGTCGCCGCACGACCGCGCGGTACGGAGGTAAGCATGCATTGCATAAATTCCTATTTTAACGCGTGATGTCGTCTGATACGGAAGATTGGTGAGGGATTGAGACTTTGCGTTTGAGCTATTTTTGGCAAAGATTTTTTTGAAATGTCGTTCTTTGCTTGAAAAAAATGTGGGTTTTTCATTGTAGGATTTTTATTCTATTACACATTCCCTACGCACGCAAAATGACCTCCAAAATGTGTAACGCAGGACTGGGCGGGGATTGCGCCATGGTCCCAATCCCTTGTTTGATCTGAAAAGCGTTACTTTCCGCCGTGCCGTCAAAGCAACCCGGGCGAAAAGTCGGCGTGCAGATAGCGAGATGGTTGAGATATCAATTTTTAGCTTGTCGAGGCCATCAGCACTAACTAGTTTAGAACCAAGATTGAAAAATGGAAAAAATTGGGGGGACGGTGTCAAAATGACCGCTGCAAGGTTTCAGCCATTACGAGACATTCACGATATTGAAGAGCTGGAGCGCGTTCCGCTGGAAGAGCGGTTATTGTCCTGGGATGTCAATGACTGGATCCGGCATGGGTTTGAAATCGCGCCTGAAAAGGTGGCGCTCCGCTTCATCGCCGATGGCGATCCTGAAACCCCAGCTGAGGTCATGACCTATGCTGAGTTGAAGCGCCGCACCACGCAGGCGGCAAATCTCTTTCATTCCTTGGGCGTCGGGCCGAACGATGCTGTCCTTTATCTGTTGCCAACCACGCCGCACCTCTACACCGTCATGTTGGGTTCGCTTGCGGTTGGCGTCTCATGTTGCGTCAACTGGATGCTTGAGCCTTCGCATTGGGTCGGATTGATCAAGTCATCCGGAGCCAAGGTCGTTGTCGCCCTGGGGCCAACCCCTGACTACGAAATCTGGGAAAAACTGGAGACCATCCGCGCGGAAATTCCCTCTGACGTCGCGATTCTTTCGGTGCAGACGCTCGGGGGCGCCGCTCTTGAGCAAAGTGACTTCGATATTCTCTCGGCAAGGCAACCTTCGGATCGTCTTTTGTTCGATCGCAAGGCCAAGCGAAGCGACACGGCGGCCTATGTGCATTCCGGCGGCACGACCGGATCGCCTAAATTGGTCAAGCTGACCCATCAGGGTTTCAGCTATAAGTTCTGGGCCAATACGCTGGTCATGGCGCATACCGCCGACGACGTGATCTTCTCCGATTACCCGATGTTTCACATCGCCGGCTTTTTCGGACGCGGGATCATGGCGATCGCAGATGGCATGGAGATCGTGATTCCCTCGCCCAGCGGCGCACGCGACAAGCGGTTCATCGAGAACTACTGGAAGTTCGTTGAGAAGTTCCGCATCACCATTCTCTCGGGCGTGCCGACGACTTTGGCGCAATTGAGCAAGAACCCACCCAAAGGGGCGGACCTTTCCTCGCTACGTCCCTATGGTGTTACTGGCTCCACCGCTTTTCCCGCTGAAGTCGCGCGTCAACTTGAATCGATTTGCGGCGTGCGGATGCTGGCGAGTTATGGAGCCACGGAATATACGCAGAACGTCGCTCAGCCGCCCCGCGACGGCGACCCGCGTTATGGCTCCGCCGGGTTGAGATTGCCCTATACCGAAATCAAAATCGTTGAGCTGGACGATAACGGTCGTATCTCGCGTGAATGCGGGACAGACCAGATCGGCCTGGTCGTCGTCCGGGGGCCGAGCGTCACGCCCGGATATATGGACGAAGGCGCCAACGAGGGAATTCTATTGCCCGACGGATGGTTCAATTCGGGGGACCTTGGCCGAATTGATTCCGATGGGTTCCTCTGGATCACTGGTCGTGCGAAAGACGTCATCATTCGCGGCGGTCATAATATTGATCCCACGGTGATCGAGGAAACTCTGCTGAAACATCCGGAAGTGGTGCTGGCGGCGGCTGTGAGCAAGCCGGATTCCTATGCTGGTGAACTTCCCATCGCTTATGTTCAATTAATTCCGAATGCGAAGTCTTCGGCTGATGAGTTGCAGACTTTCGCGCAAGCTAACAGTCCGGAGCGCGCAGCTGCGCCGAAGGAAATCATACTTGTCGAAAAAATGCCTTTGACCGATGTGGGCAAGCCGGCAAAGGTTCAGCTGCGCCTCGATGCGGCGAAGCGTGCTTTTAATGAGGCGCTTGCCGACGTAGCGAATGGCGGAAACGTGTCAGTCGAGATGGTTTCCGATCCAAAGTCGGGAAATCGTGCTGTCGTCCGGATTGCCGGTGTTTCTGCGAGCGCCAGACAGGAAATCGAGGGGCGCGTGCAAGAAAAAATGCGTTACTATGCTACGCCGTATGAAATCGCTTGGCGGGAGGCGTAATGATTCTGCGATAATCCAGCCTGCCTTATGTGCAATAAAAACAATTAACTTGCACAAAAACTATCTACAGGGAGGGACGATGATGAAGGTGCGTGCTCTGTTTTTATATGCGCTGCTGTGTCTTGCCGACCTTGCTTTCGCAGGAACATTGGCGCTGGCGCAAGAGAAATTTCCGTCTCGACCCGTCAAGATCATTGTTCCGTTGCAAGCAGGTGGCGCCATTGACGTATTTGCTCGCGCCCTGGGCAAGGAATTTGAAACGCGCATGGGCGTCGGCGTAGTCGTTGAAAATCGCGCTGGCGCCAACACAATCATTGCGGCGAACGCCTGCAAGAGCGCGCCGCCTGATGGATATACGGTATGCATCCTCTCAAGAAGCACTGTGTCGATTAATCCGGAGATCTACAGGAAGCTGTCCTATGACCCGCTTGTTGATTTCGATCCGATCACAAATGCTTTCTTCGGGCAGCAGATCATCATTCTTAATAAAAATGTCCCGGTGAACACCTTCGCTGAGCTGGTCGAATATTCCAAACAAAATCCCGATAAATTGAATTTTGCCTCAATGGGGTTGGGAGGAGATTCCCACCTTCTCATCGAATGGCTGAAATATACTTCGGGGGCGAAAATCGCTCATGTTCCCTTCAAAGGCTTCCCGGAGGCCATGACGTCGTTTAACGGCAACAGTGTGCAGATTATCGCCCTTCTGGTTGGAAATCCGGATCTTGCCCGGCAAGTCGTAGAGGGCGAGGTAAAGGGGCTTCTGTTGCCTGGCAGCAAACGTTCACCGCTAGTGCCTGACGTGCCGACATTCGCCGAATCCGGACTACGGGCCAGCGAGACAACGTTCATGCCATGGTTCGGGCTTTTCGCACCAAAGGGAACGCCTGTTGAGATTGTGAATAAATTGAACATGGAATTCAACGCGATCATGGCCATTCCAGAGTTCCGGCAGCGATTCTTGGTCGCCAATGGTTTTCTGCCAGCAGGCAATAAGCCAGATGAGTTCGCCAAATTCCTCATCGCGGATCGGAAGGATGCAGCGGAGATCGTCGCCATCTCCGGCGTCAAGCTTGATGAATGAGAAACCAAGAAGGCGTTTATGAGAATTCTGCAGGATCGAAGCATAGCCATCGTTGCATGTGCTGAAGTGAAGAATATCCGGCGGAGCGGTCGCTTGGCGATCTCTCTCGCCGGAGAAGTCCTCACTGAAGTACTCGCCAATGCGGGCCTGACGAAGTCGGATGTCGATGGCCTTGCTGTCACACACGCATTATCGGAGGCGGGCAACGTCTTCTGGACCAATATCGTGGCGGAGGCTCTGGGCCTTGCGCCTCGATGGGCGCAACTCACGGATATTGGCGGCGCTTCGGCGATGGGAAATGTCGCCCGCGCTGCAGCCGCCATTCACGCTGGTCAGTGCGAGACAATCGTTTGCCTCGCCGCCGACGCCGCTTCGACCGAAGAAAATTCTCGTCAGACCGGCTTCAGGACCGAATTCGGCGATCCCTTGGGCTATAGTGGCCCACCCATGGTCTTCGGACTCTTGAGTTCTGCCTATGCGCACAGGTACGGACGATTGCCGGAAGATGCTCTGGCAAAGCTTGCGGTGGCGCAACGGGAAGGCGCCATCGCGAACCCTAATGCTTGCGACTCCCTTCGCACGCCGCTCACTGAGGACGGTTATCTGAAATCGCGGATGATCGCCGATCCAATCCGCATGCTCGATTGCGTGATGCGTTGCGATGGCGCGAATGCGGTCATCGTCACGACAACTGCAAGGGCGAAACAGCTCGGCCGGCCTTACGTCCATCCCATCGCTTATCGCGAACTCACGAATTTCGATCCTATGCAATCAATCGACGATATTTCTCTGACCGGTTTTTCCGACGTCGGACCTGCCGCATTGGCTGACGCGGGCATGTCTCCCCGCGATGTGCAGATGTTTCAGCCCTACGACGACTTCCTGATTGCGGTCTTGCTGCAACTTGAACAGATCGGCTTTGCAGCGCCCGGATGCGGCGGTGAATTCCTGAGAAGCCATGACATAAGCTTCCGTGGCGATTTTCCGATCAATACCGGCGGCGGGCAGATTTCGGCCGGTCAACCCGGGCTTGCTGGAGGCGGCGTGAATTTGGTTGAAGCGGTGCGGCAACTCACGGCAGGCGGGGGGCAGCGACAGGTCGCTCGTGCGCGTAACGCCATGGTGACCGGCATCGGGTCAATGCAATATGCGCGCAACTGGGGCACAAGCGCTGTTCTGATCCTGGAGGCGGCATAATGTCCGAACAGGCAAAGATAAGACCAAGCGATGTGAGCCAGGGGTTCTGGCAGGGCGCGACGCAGGGCGCGTTCTTGTTGCAGCGCGATGCCGCCACGGGCCGGACCCAGTTCTACCCTCGGCCGGTGAATATATTTGGCGAGGGGCCGCTAGACGTCCAACCCGCTTCCGGGGGCGGCGAATTGGTTGCTCTGACCACAGTGCGGACGCCGACGCCCGGGTTCGAATCACCCTATATTGTGGGGATCGTAAAGTTGGACGAAGGACCGCGCGTGTTCGCGCGTTTGATGAATGTGCAGGAGGGGCTTGCTCCTGGCTGTAAGATGAAGCTTGTTTGGCAATCTGGCGATGCCGGTCCCCGGCTTTTCGCGTTTGAGCCGGCTTGACGCCGAACCAGAAAACAAGGGATCGCGCATGGCTTTGAACTATGAAAAAATTATGGCCTATCGGCCACCTGAAATGCGCGCCGCTTATGGCGAGCGAGATTGCATACTATATGCATTGGGCATCGGTCTGGGCATGGACCCAACCGATGCGCAGCAGCTCAGGTTTGTTTATGAGAAGAACCTAGTCGCCTTTCCAACGCTGGTGACGACGCTCGGTTGGTGGGGACGGCTGACCGATCCGGAGTTCGGAATCGACGAGCGGATGGTCGTGCTCGCGGATCAGCGCGTGGTTCTGCACCGACCGTTCGGTGCTGAAGGCGTGTTGATTAGTCGGACCTATGTCAGGGAAGTGATCGACAAGGGTGAGGGCAACGCCGCCATCATTCAGCTTGCTCGTGACTTGAGCACCGAAGACGGCGAACTGGTCGCGACGGTCGAAGGGTCGACCTTGTTGCGCAAGCACGGAGGTTTCGGCGGCAAGGCGACTCAATCTCCTGATCCGCACGCCATTCCTGCGCGTGAGCCTGATGTGGTGTGCGACCTGCCCACGCCGCCCAACCTCGCGATGATCTTTCGCCTGACCGGCGACACTAATCCGCTGCATATCGATCTTGAGCGCGCGAAGGTTGCGGGCTTCCCGCGCCCCATTCTGCATGGCTTGGCGAATTTTGGCGTGGCTGCCCATGCCGTTCTTCGCAGCTTCTGCGATTACAGGGCGGAGAGCCTCGCCAGCATTGAGGCGCGCTTCGCTCGGCCAGTCTTTCCCGGCGAAACCATTCGCACGCAGATGTGGCGTGATGGCGATCGCGTGTCGTTTCGTTGCAGCACAGTTGAGCGCGGAGACGTAGCTGTCGACAATGGGCTGGCGGTGTTGCGATGAATTGGGACAATACGACGCTTTTCTCGGACGACAATGCTGATGATCGCGCATTTCGCGAAGAGGTTCGCGAATGGGTTGGCGCCAATTGCCCAAAGGATCTGCTGAATCGCTCCCTGCGAATTGATCCTCCTGATCTGAAGCCTTGGCACCGAAAATTATATGAACGCGGCTGGATTGCGCCCCACTGGCCCAAAGAGGTCGGCGGCATGGGCGCCACGCTGACGCAGCAGATCATATTGTTCGAGGAGATGAGCCGCATCGGGGCGCCGACGCCTTATCCGCATGGGCTTAATTTCATCGGCCCGCTGATCGTGGAAGTCGGCACGGCTGCGCAGAAGGCGAAACATTTGCCGGGCATTTTGACCGGCGACATGACCTGGTGCCAAGGCTATTCGGAACCGGGTTCCGGATCGGACCTGGTGAGTCTTGTGTCGCGCGCCGAGTTGGATGGCGACGCTTTCATCGTCAATGGCCACAAGATCTGGACCACCAATGGTCATTTCGCCGACTGGATGTTCGCCCTGTTCAGGACCGATCCTGCAGCCAAGCCGCGCCATGCAGGCATCACCATGTTGCTGATCGATCTCAAATCGCCCGGCGTCACGGTGAGGCCGATCCAGACAATCCGTGGCGATTCAGAATTTGCTGAAGAAACATTCGTGGATGTTCGCGTTCCCGTGGGGAACATGCTTGGGGAGCTTAACGGGGGTTGGGCCGTCGCCAATAAATTGCTGGGTTCGGAGCGGTTCACCACGGGTCATCCGCGCAATGCGGCCGTGTTGCTGAACAAGGCTCGGCAGGTCGCGGAATATTCGGGGGCGATCCGCGATCCCGCTTTCCGCCATCGGCTCGCCATGCTTGAAATAGATCTATTGGCGTTTTCCGCCTTCTATCGCCATGCGGCGAGTCTGCATGGCAAACGCAGGGCGCCTGCGGCGATGGCGCCGATCATCAAGATCGCCGGCGGTGAACTGGGACAGAAGGCTTCGGAGCTTTTTGTCGATGCGGCCGGCCCGCTGGGATCGGGTGCGGATGACATTGATTTGGGCGGCTCCGTGGTCAATCCGTCTGCTGATCTTTTCGAAATGCGTCGTGTGACCGTTGGCAGCGGCACTGTCGAAATCCAGCGCACCATTATTTCGAAGCGCGTGCTCGATCTGCCGTCATGAGGCGACAATGGAACTTTTGCTGAACGAACAACAGACCCTTTTGCGTGACGCAGCGGCAAAGCTTGGCGCAGCGCATGGCGGGGCGAAGCGGGCGCGGTTATTGCGCCTTGCGCGCGCTGGAATGGATCAAGCGGCCTGGACCGAGATGGTCGAGGCCGGCTGGCTGTCTGCACTTGCTTCGGAAGACGCAGGGGGGCTTGGGTTGGGCGCGTTCGACCTTGCGCTCGCGCTCGAAGAAACAAGCAAGACAGTCATGATGACACCCTTGATCGAGGCGGCCTGCGCCAATTGGGCTTTTGCGGAAGCGCAAGGCGCCCTCGACCATTCCTCTGGGCTAATTGTGCCCGCCACTTCGCCGCCCGCGCAAAATTTCAATGGAAGGCAGCAGGTTCAATTGAACGATGGAATGCTCGAAGGCGCTTTGTCCTTCATACCCTTTGCTGATCACGCCGAGGCTTTTGTCGTGGAGACGACGGGGGAGGGTATCGCCGCTCTTTGCCTTACGCCAAGATCTTCCGATGGCCTTACCATCGAGACCGTCCATAATGTCGACGGCTCGACATCGAGCACGCTCACCTTCGACCAAGTCCGCATCGGCGAGGGTCAGGTTCTCGCTCGTGGCGAAAAGGCCGCGGCGATAGCTGCAAAGATGCACGAGTTGCTGTCGCTCGGCGCTTCCGTTGAACTTCTGGGCGTAGCGCAGGCGGCGTTGGACATAACGCTCGACTACATGAAGCTTCGTCAACAATTCGGAAAGCCGATTGGCAGCTTTCAGGCTCTTCAGCATCGTGCAGTGAATTGTTATGTCGATCTCGAATTGAATCGTTCGCTTATCTACGCAGTTCTTTCCGCCTGGGATGCTGGCGCGGCGCACCCGGCGATGGTGTCTGCGGTGAAGGCGCGCCTCAGTCGATGTGGCCTCGACACCGTTCGGGCCGCGCTGCAGCTTCACGGAGCCATCGGTTATACTGATGAGCACGATATAGGCGTCTATTACAAGCGGGCTGTCGCGCTTGCAGCGAAATACGGCAACGAGATCACTCATGTCGGGCGGTTCTCGGCGCTGACCACATCCCCCAGCGCAATGCAGGAGTGAGCCTTGGAAACGCTGCTTCATTCCGTATCAGAGCGAGGCGTCGCCACAATCACGTTCAATCGCCCGGATCGCGCCAATAGCTATGACAGCGCAATGCTTGACGTCCTCTGTGACGCGTTTGAAGGCTATGGAGCTGATCCAAAGGTGAGGGTTATTGTCCTGCGGGGCGCGGGGAAGCATTTTTCTGCGGGGGCAGGCATAGGGGATGGGGGCGCAAAGCCGCGCCTGAGCATGGGCGAGGTATGCGCCCTGATCGATGCCGCGCCGAAACCAACACTCGCTATCGTGCAAGGCGCCTGCATTGGCGGCGCGCTGGCCCTGGTGAGTTGTTGCGACATGGTCATCGCAGGCCGGGAAGCAAGCTTTTCGATTCCGGAGGTGCGTCTCGGGTTTTCCCCCGGCCCATTGCTGGGCACATTCGTTCGCGCCATGGGCTATCGGTCTGTTCGTCGCTATCTTTTATCAGGAGAGCGGTTTTCTGCGGAGGAAGGTTTGCGCATCGGTCTCATTGGCAAGCTCTGCGAGACCGAACAATTGGATCGCGCAAGTGACGAATGGATCGATCAGTGCCTGCTTGGCGCGCCTGGCGCCATCGCACAAGCCAAGTTCATGTTGCGCGACAGTGCAGCGCCTCCTCCTTTGACCGCCGAGCAGAATCAACGGCTGCAGGAAGCCTTTGATCTGTCTTCATCGAGCGAAGAAGCCCTGGAGGGGCGCGCAAGCTTCAAGGAGAAGCGGCGGCCCCAGTGGTATCCCGCAACCTGACTGGACCGGCCGCGTCAATTTCTCGTGTTACAAGGCATACGCTCCAGAGGTGAACTTGATCAGGTCCTGCACGCGCTTCCAGCGCTGCGTGTGGGGCGGCGTTATGCCCCAATGGTCAAGGCGGCCGACCGGCCATTTCCAATATTCCGGTCCGTTATAAGGATAGGTATCGTCGATCTGGAGCACATCGGCGGTATATTCGAGAGGGAATTCCTCGGGGCCGGCAAAATAACAGAAGACATTATTTCCCGGTCCATGACGCCCGGGCCCCCACTCGATCGGATAGCCGGCATCGCGCATCCGCCCGCCGCCCCTCATGCAGGATTCAAGATCCGGCATGTCGAAGGAGATATGATTCAGCGTCGCGGTTTTCATTGTGGCCGTCACGATCGAGGCGTGGTCGGTGTTGTCACAGTGCAGGAAATAAAGAGGGCCGCTGTGATCAACGAGGCGGAATCCAAGAACATCCATCATGAACCGGTTGGTTTCCTCTATCCTCGCCGCGTTCACGTTTACATGAATGATCTTTCTTGGGCGATCACAGACATCGTCAGTGTCCTGATGATCATGTACGTCGCTGACGATTGCGAAGTTGCGACCCTCGGGATCTTCGAAACCGAATCCCCAACCGCCGCCGGGAGTTGAGAGCGCGCGAGGCGCCTGCGTCTTGCAGCCGCTATCGACGATGCGCTTATGAAATGCATCGACTGTTGCGGCGTCTGCGGCGTCAAAGGTGATCCTGCGGCAGGAAGGCATATCATTGGTTTTATGTACGCCCAGGATATGATTGTACGGCCCTGTGCCACGGAACCAGCAGGAATCTGACGTGCGCTCGACTATAGTCAGGTTCCATACGGTCGAATAGAAAGAGATGGTTCGCTCCAGATCGTTGACGTCCAGATCGACGCTTCGCACGCCCTTCACCGCGATTTTGCTCATCAAGGATGCCCTCCGTTCCTTCCAGTAGAGTTTGTTCTGATTTGATGTCAGGGTTAGGTTGTCGCGCCTGTTTCCATCAGCCATTTCGAACTACGGGTCAGGGTAAAGATTGTGCAGACTTTGTAAAGGTCAGGGGAGCTTCTTTAGGAGGACTTTCCAGTCGGTGCGCTATGTTTCGAGCGGGCGGCATGAATTTGGCGCGGCCTTGCAACCGGGGACACCATCGGATTAGAAATGTGGTGAGATTGCAACAAAGCGCCCAGTCTCGATGGCGCTGCTTGAAAGATGCGATCAGGGGGATCGGAATGTTTAAGAATTCTGCGGGTGTTCTGGGTTTTGTCGTTTGTCTTTGGACGGGCGCGGTGGCGGCGCAGGGTCTTGCGCCAGCTGTGTCCAATGTGCCCGTTCCGGCTAATGTTGATGTCTTCAATCTGGATCTTGCGGGCATCAAGGCCTATTCCTCCGTCCAGAATTTTGAAGTCCTTGGTCATTCCTATCTAAAAGTCCCCGACCGCACAGCTTGGGCAAAAGCCGAGGGGCGTCCTGGAACGGAAGTCGGCTCCGGCTTCAACACAGTTCGGGTCTATGATGGCGTCGCCTATTTGGCTGGCTATAATTTTCCGGGCACTGTCTTCGGCGTGGTCATCGCCGATGTGCGCGACCCCGAAAACATTAAACCCCTTAGCTTCATTCCTTGTAATCCGGGCGCGCGCTGCACCTATCTGCGCGTCAACCCGGACAAGAAAGTCCTCATGTTCGGTCATGATAGCGACAAGGATAATCCTAACAAGGTCAGGTCAGGCGGGCAGGCGAAGATCGGTTGGTCCTTTTATGATGTTTCAGACCCCGCAAAACCCAGGGAGCTTGCATTCATTCCTGCCTCTCCGGGCGGCAAGACCCATGGCATGGACATCGATGGCGACTATCTCTACGGCTGCGGCACTTTCTCCCCCGACCTTAACCGTGAGGCGCTCCAGATTATCGACTACAGGGACTCCGGAAACATCCGGCAGATCGGCACATGGCATGTCGCCGGACAGCTTAAGGGAGAGCAATACGGGCCAATGAACCGCGTCGGCCCTGACGGCAAGCAGCAGCTCATCCAGTGCCACGAAATCGTCTATTACAACGATCGTCTTTATCTTGGCTGGCGCGATGCGGGCATGATCATTCTGGATGTTAAGGATCGCGCCAAGCCGCGTGAACTTAGCTCCTATGATTATGTCCCACCATTCCACGGCGGCTTCCTTGGCGCAGCCCATACGGCTATGCCGGTGGTGACGAAGCCCGGCGACGAGCCGGACATTGTTGTGCTCACGGATGAGATATTCGATTGCCCGCAGGGATTCGGGCGGATCGTCGACATATCCGACATGAAAAACCCCGAAGTGACGAAGGGCGTCCGTTCCGCCAACATCCAGTTGCTGTCCACGTTCCGTATCGAGCATCTCTCCGACAAGTTTGATCCTCTGAAGAAGGAATTTGTCTGCGAGGCTGCGGGCGGGCCGAATGGAACGCTTTCCAACACCACGCACCTGCCTTTTCCTGACCGTCGTTCGCCCAGCCTCGTCTATGTCACCTGGTATGATGAAGGCGTGCGGGTGATGGACATCACCAATCCTGCGGCGCCGCGTTTCACCGGACATTACCTCTCCCCGCGCTTCGCCTCGCCGGGCCGCAAGGATCGGCACACCCGTGAGATCTGGCAGGATCCCAAGACTGACTTGCTCTATGTCACCGATGGCAACGGTGGCGGCCTCACAGTGCTGCGCTACACCGGCCCGATCCCCGCCAACGCCCCGCTGCCCGGAGCCCGGTAAGACATGCGCCTCCTCGCCCTCGCCCTCGCCCGCGCCCTGCTCGCCAATGTTATTGCAGGCTTCGGCGCGCGGGCTGATGATCCGGTCCGCGCCGAAGACATGCCGCGCACGAGCCGTTATGCCTCGACCCACTCCTACCTGCGGGGCGGCGAGGCGGAGCGGTTGGGGCTCGAAGCCGAAAACGCTCGCATTCCGGGCGCAGAGGACAATGCGGTTGAGTTCGGTCCTGACATCGACGCTCTGGGCAATTACACGCAGGTGCATTTCCGCCTCGAAATCGCTGAGGTCCAGGAAGAAATCTACCCCGGTAAATTCGTGACTTTCTGGGTCTATGCGCCGCTGGGGCGAAGCATGACTTCTCCGGCGCGCTTGCCAAGTCCCACTCTGCGGGTGCAGGAGGGCGAGAAGGTTAAGGTCACTCTCTACAACACCCATTACTTGCCCCATACGATTCACTTTCACGGGTTG
The DNA here is from genome assembly GCA_947456505.1 of Beijerinckiaceae bacterium. Lineage (GTDB taxonomy): Bacteria > Pseudomonadota > Alphaproteobacteria > Rhizobiales > Beijerinckiaceae > Terripilifer. The sequence continues at coordinate 2,098 of CANGTC010000028.1, read as the reverse complement.
CCTCAATCCTGGGACATGGATGGCATGCCCGGCATGCCACATCCCGAGGTGATGCCCGGCGAAAGCTTTACCTATGAATTCACGGCGGGCGCTCCCGGCACCTATTGGTATCACTGCCATGTGCAGGAAGATGTGCATGTTCCTATGGGGCTTGCCGGCATGTTCATCGTCGAGCCGCGCAGGCCCAACAATCACTTTGCGCGAATGACGCCGGGCGCCGGGCGTATCGAGGTTCCCGCCAAGGGTACCGCAGAGACGCATCAAACCGAATATTCGCTGATTTACATGGATGTTGATGAGCGACTTCATCGCATTCCCGCGCTCACCAACGATGTTCGTGAGATCGAGCGTCGGATGCATCGCGATTACGATGTGAGCCAACGGAGGCCCGACATTTTTCTGCTGAACGGACGCTCATTTCCCTATACGCTGCGCGACAGTCCGATCATTGTTAAGCCAGATGAGCAGGTGAAACTGCGTATCCTCAATGTGGGTGGACATACGGTTCACTTTCATCCTCATGGCCACCGCCCTTTGGCCACGGATTTCGATGGTTCGCCCCTCACCACGGCGCAAAAATTCCGCCGCGATGTGTTCGACGTAGGCCCTGGTCAGCGGATTGATCTTTCCATGAGCACGAAGGCCAATGGCGTAGAAGCGTCCGGCCCTGGCATATGGATGCTCCACGATCACAGTCTCGGCGCCTCCACGAACAAGAGCATCGGCCCCGGCGGCGCCACGACGGAGATCCGTTATGAGGGCCTTGATGCCGAAAAATCCATGGCGAACCATGAATCCCATGCGCGTTATTTCGACCCCGCTTATTATCGGGGGGAACGCCCCGTCTTCGGGTCGGACGTGACAGACGCGGCGCCCCTCGTGTCCCGCCCGGACCTCGACTACCCAATTCGCGCCGTCGTCACAGATCCCCCGCGCCTTGACCTCATCGAAGTGGAGCGCCATCGCACCGTGGCAACTACCTGCATGACGAAGGCGAAGTCCATCCGTCAGATCCGCCTCAAGGCCGGGCGGGCCCATGCTCGACCGGGCGAGGCCTATGGGTTTGAACCGCGCGAGTTGAACGTGGGGCGCTGCGAGGAGATTGAGCTTGCGCTGGAAAACGAGGACGACATCCGGCATGATTTTATGATCGCAGGCCTTGCGCCCATGTTCAGTTTGAATTTCGTCGGCCCGGGAACGGAGTCAGCCCGGTTCATTTCTCCCGACGCGGATGTGACTCTCACTTTTCATTGCCACGTCGCGGCCCATGATAAGGTCGGGATGATGGGGGAGCTCATCGTGGGGCGTGGAGGCAAGATTGAGCCTGATGCTCAGATCATCAAGGCGCAAGCAAGCGCGTCGGTCGATGGGGTAGGCGTGGTCATCGCCGCCTTGCCGCGTTCCAGCCGGCTGGTCGTCGATCATGAAGAGATCAAGGGCTTTATGGCTGCGATGGAGATGAGCTATTTGGTCGCCGATCCCAATCTGCTGGATGGCGTCCAGGCTGGTGACAAGATCAGTTTCATCATCGACCGGGCCGCAAACCGGATCACCGCCATCCGAATGCTGCGCAAGGCGAATTAAGCCCCCGACTTCGGCTGTTCTGGCTCCCAATCCGTTCCTCGTGGAAAAGGTTGGCTATGATCCCGTCAAGGAATGCAATCAATCAAAGTCAACAAAAGTGCTCCCAGCTTTAAAATTATTGTTCCGAACAACAGCCTTCTGCAGCCGACATGACCAATTTCCAATTCTGCAGACCTGCCCGTCAGCCCAATACGATTGGCGTCTTGCGTTTAAGACGCCAATGCTATTACCTTCGGCTATCAATTTTGGGAGGGGTTCATGTCCAGTAACGAAATGGATCGTAGACGTCTTTTGGCGGGCGCAGCAGGAGCCGCCAGTTTAGCAGCGTTTGATAAGGCTAATGCTCAGGATGGCAAGGTGTCTCCACTAGGACGTAGACTCATTATCGCGTAGCCATATGCGAACGGCCACGAGCTTCAGGGCGGCGAGAAAACTCTCGGCGGTTTTGTCGTAGCGCGTGGCGATGCGCCTGTAGTGCTTGATCTTGTTGAAGAACCGCTCGACACGGTTGCGC
>CANGTC010000027.1 GCA_947456505.1 Beijerinckiaceae bacterium | reverse complement strand
CTGATGGCCATGCCGGCCACGTCATCAACGGCATTGTTGATGCGCTTGCCGGTCGACAACTGCTGCATCACGGTCGAAAGCCCACGCGCGTTTTGCGTCATGGCCTGCTGTGCATAGAGCGAACCTGTATTCGTATTGATGACAGTCATTTCCCTGCTCCAAACGCTGAACCAAACTGACGCACCAGATCGGGATCTTTCCCTCCGTTATGCGACTGGCTACTGATTTAAAGAAACGGATGCCTGCGATCGGAATTTAATGAGGGATTAATCCGTAGTTAATGCAAGATTAAACCGTCATGCCCCCTATTTTAGTGAAAATATTCGCCGTGTCATGAAACCGCGCCCCAAGCGGCGAGCGGCCGCTTGGGCAATCAAACTCCCTTCAAACGCTATGAGAGGAACTGATCTCTCAAGCCCTCATTGGTCAGATAGGCTGAAAGACCGGAAAGCCCTAATCGAGCTTGATCCCGAGCCTTTTGATGACGGGCTTCCATTCCGCACCAGTCTTTTGGACAATTTCATTCACCGCCTCCGAAGAGAGCGGCGTGGGATCAAAGCCGATGCTGGCGAAGCGCTTCTTTAGCGCGGGATCCGCGACGACCTTAATCAGCGCCGTGCTTAGAGTGTCCACGATCTCCTTGGGGGTTGAACTGGGAGCAAAGATCATGAAATAGACGCCAGCGTTGATATCTGGGTAACCCTGTTCGGCGAATGATGGAACGTCCGGAATGAGATCGCTGCGCTTGGGTTGCGCGACTCCGATGATCTTGACGCGCCCGTCATCAGTGAGGGAGACGACAGAACCGGCGGCGAAGCTGCCAAAGTCCAGACGCCCGGTCATAAGATCCGTGTTCGCATCCCCGCCACCGCGATAGGGCACATGCACGAGCCGCGCCTTGTTTCTGTCGGCCAACTCCTCGATGGCGAGGTGTTGCAGCAGGCCATAACCTGCGCTGCCATAGCTGAGCCCATCGGGCTTCTTCTGGCTCCAGGCGATGAGGTCCTTGATGTTGTTGATCTCCTTATTGGCGGTCACAACCACTGTCGGCGTGACGCCAAGACCTCCCACCGCCACAAGATCCTTCAGGGGATCATAAGCGAGCTTTGTGAAGCTGTCTGGAAAGGTCGCGATGACAGCCCCATTAACCACGAGGGTGCATCCGTCTCCGGGGGACTGGGCCACATAGGCTGTGCCTATATTGCCGGTGGCGCCTGCGCGGGTCTCGACGATGACGGGGATCTGGAGTGTGGCTTCAAGCCCTTCCTGGACGAGACGACTGGCAGCGTCAGTAGCCCCGCCAGCGGCATAGGGAACAACAAGCCTTATGCGCGAACATTTCAGCTCGGCCGCCATGCCGGCGGCGGTTGACACGATGAACGCGGACACCAGAGTGGCGATGAATTTCATGTCGTTCTCCCTTGCAAATCTTTGGTTGGCGCGCAGGCGTTGCGACCGGAGGCGCGACGCCGTCATTTTGGCCTGACGCTGTTGGCGACTTTGCGCCATTGTTCCGGGGCGCGCAACACGGCGCCCTGTCTTCCCAGCGCGTGCCGCAAAACTATCCACCACGAAGCAGGGCGACGCTCATGCATCGCCAGCCAGGGCTGCCTCAGCTCAGGGCGCAATGGCGGCGTTTGGCGCCCAGAAGTTCGATTCAACAATGAATTGAGGAGTCCAGACTGGCGCACGCGCTTGCTGAGCATTAAATAACCTCGACCCGCATCCAAAGCCTCAGGAGCCAGACATGAGCCTTCGCATCAACGACACGATCCCCAATCTCACCGTCGAGACCGACCAGGGGGTCTTTGCTCTGCACGAGTGGATCGGCGACCACTGGGCGATCCTGTTTTCCCATCCGAAGGATTTCACGCCGGTCTGCACCACGGAATTCGGGGCGGTCGCCCAGCTTTCGGCCGAATGGGCCAAGCGTGGGACGAAGGTGCTTGGCGTCTCCGTGGACAGCGCCGAGGACCATCGCAAATGGAAGACCGACATCGAAAAGGTCGGCGGCGCCAAGGCAGGCTTCCCGATCATCGCCGATGTCGGCCTCGTGGTCTCCAAGGCCTTCGACATGCTGCCCGCCGAAGCCTATCTGCCGGATGGCCGCACCCCCAATGACAGCGCCACGGTGCGCTCAGTCTTCATCATCGGCCCGGACAAGAAGCTGAAGCTGTCCATGACCTATCCCATGTCCGTAGGCCGCAACTTCGCGGAAGTGCTGCGCGCGCTGGACGCTCTGCAGACGTCCTCCAGCAAGGGTGTCGCCACCCCCGCCAACTGGACCGTGGGCGAGGATGTGATCATCCCCACCGCCGTGAGCGACGCAGACGCCAAGGCCAAGTATGGCGACTTCACGACCATTCTGCCCTATCTGCGCAAGGCGAGGCTCCCGCAGTAAAGGCCGCGCCACCCACCCCTGCGGACTGCGCCGGGGCCGGACATTCCCCTTCATTACCGCCTCGACCTCGCCGCCCTGAGCCCTCTCAGGGCGGATTTTCTTGTCGTCCGCCCCAGACCGCCAGAATTTCTCAGTTAATCGCTATTATTTACATGCAAATAAATTTATTTAAAGTTTGTCAAAGTGAAGTAAATTGAATATCTGGTATTTTCAGTTGATTAAATGTGCGTGAGTTTGAAAAATGGCGATGCGTGGACGACCCAAGGCTCCAGGGATGGTGCAGATCTGCTTCCGGGTTCCCTCGGATGTGGCGGACTTCATCCGGGAGATGTCGATCAGGAACGACCGCCAGCCCGGCGCCGAACTCGCCCGCATGATCCGCCCCGCCATCGAGACCGAAAGGAAGCGACGGGCCTGGGAGGAGCAACAACAGGCGCAGGCTCGTTCGAAAGAGCCTGGCGAAGAGCCGCCCAAAAACGCGCGCGGCAAGAAAGCCCCCAGGGAAACAGCGACCGCTTCGCCCGCCGCGGTTCAGGACCTCTTCGCGCTGGCCAATATCGAGCCCCCGGCAAACAAGGGCTGAAGCGCGCGCTCCCTGCCCTATCCTCCCGGTGCGCTTTCCCGCAGGCCCTTGTGATAGAGGCGCGGCAGCACCTCCTGTGCAAAGTAGGGAAGCTCCCGCAGGTAATTCACAAAGGAAAAACCGATCCCGTCGAACCCAACGGCGCTAATGCGCGCGAGGTCATCAGCCGCATCATCAGGCGTTCCGATCATGGTGAAGCCGGATTGCCCATGGATGAGCGACCGGCGCATGGCGTCATAACGCTTGGGATCGGCCTCGCGCTTGACGCCCTTCAGACTGAGCATGTAATCGGCGGCGCCCCAGTCCGCGACCTCCTCGGTCCAATAGCGGAAATAGTCCTGCGCTTCAGCGCGCGTGGGCCTGCACACGACCTGCCCCACCGTGTAAACGCCGATATCCCGTCCGAACTGACGCCCCTGCTCCTTCACCCGCACCACATCCTGCGCGGCGTCGGCGGCGTCCCGATAATGCACCGCCGTGAAGAAGGCGTCGCAGTTGCGCAGCGCATAGGACATGCCTGCGGGCGAATGGCCCGCGTTCATCATCAAAGGGCGCGTGCCGCCGTAAGGCTTGGGCTTGAGCCGCAAACCTCGCAAATCCAGATATTTCCCGGTGAAGTCGAACTCTTCCTCCGGGCCCCACATGCGAAGGATCGCGTCGATCCACTCCTGCCCATATTCATAACGGGCCTCGTGCTCCCGGCGCTTTTCGATGCCGAACATGCGGAACTCCGCGTCGTTCCAGCCGATCACGATATTCAGGGCGAAGCGTCCGCGCCCGACGAGGTCGGCGGTCACGAAGGCCTTGGCCGCCAGCACGGGATTGATGAGGGGCGCGTGAACCGTCGCGAAAACAGTCATGCGTTTGGTATGGGCCAGCAGGCCCGTGGCCCAGGTGATCGCCTCCAGCGTCGTGCCCTGATGGTCCGTCTCCCCGCGATAGCCATCCCAGCGAGCGATGGGCAGCATGAAGTCAATGCCCACCTCATCCGCTAGCACGGCCAGTTGCTCGTTGCTGTCCCAATCCGCCAGCCAGCGTTCGGGCGCCGTGGTCATCGCCCGTCCATTGGAACAATTGGCGGCGAACAGGCCAAGCTTGAGCTTGTTGCCGTTATGCATGGCTATGCGCGATTGCATCAAATCCACTTTGCCCTCCCTTTTCCCGGAGCCTGCTCAGTCCGGCTTGATGCCTGCGAAGCTGATCACCTTTGCCCATTTTTCCGTATAGGCCGCCATGAAGGCGCCGAAATCCGACGGCGACCCGCCGAAGACCTCGCCCCCGAAACCCGCTAGCGACTGCTGGAATTTCGTGTCGGCCAGGGCCAGGTTGATCTCCCGATTGAGCAGATCCACAGTCGCGGGGTCCGTGCCCCGGGGCGCCGCGATCCCCATCCAGCCGCTCGCTTCGAAACCGGGTACGGCCTCTCCTATGGTTGGGGTGTCCGGCGTCATCGCCCATGGCGTCGCCGAGGTCACTCCCAGCGCCCGCAGCTTGCCCGACTTGATGAACCCGATGGCGGAGCTGATGGGGCTGAAATAGACCTGCGTGCGCCCCTCCAGCAAATCCGGCAAGGGATTGTCGCGATAGGGCACATGAACCATGTCCACCCCGGTCATCATCCGAAACAGTCCGCCATAGATACGCCCGGTGGAGCCATTGCCGTTGGAGGCCATGTTGAGCTTGCCCGGATTGGCCTTGGCGAAGGCGACGAACTCCCGCGTATTGGCCACAGGCACGGAGGGATGCACTACCAGGATATTGGGAGCCCTGTAGATGCCGCCCACCGGGGCGATGTCCCGCAGGAAGTTGAACGCCAGTTTGTCGTAGAGCGTGGCGTTGAACCCATTGGAGCCGGAGGCGAGCAACAGGGTGTAGCCATCGGCGGGCGCGTGGACGACGACGTCGGTGGCCACATTGCTCCCCGCTCCCGGTCGGTTCTCGATCACGAAGGACTGGCCGAGGCGCTCGGACAGCCAGCTTCCGATCAGCCTCGCCACAAGATCCGGCCCACTGCTGGCGGGAAAGCCAACGAGCAGACGCACTGGACGCGAGGGATAATCGAGGGCCATCGCGGAACTGGAGGCGATGGACGTCAAAGCGCCCGCGCCGGTCAGTTGCAGAAGTTGACGTCGATCTATTGTCATGGCGGCGCCTTCACTGGTCTGCGGCGGTTTTGAGCCTGCGTCTCACTGGGGCGTGACGCCTGCATCGCGCGCGACCCTGCCCCACCAGGCCAGCTGGGAATCGATCCATTCACGCATCTCCCTGGGGCTGGTCCAGGCCACATCGACGCCGATCTTGCGCAGGCGCTCGGCGGCGGCAGGCGTCTTCAGATAAGCCACCAAGGGCGCGTTGAGCTTGTCGATGATCTCATCGGGCGTGCCGCCGGGCGCCAGCAAGCCCTGCCAGCCCATGAGCCAGAAGCCTGGCAAGGTCTCCGCGACCGTGGGAATTTCCGGCACGAGCGGATGACGCTCCTTGGTCAGCACCCCCAAAGCCTTGATCTTGCCGTCCTGCATCAGCGGGATCGCCGCGGGCAGATCGGAGAAGATCATGGAGATCTGGCCGGACAGGAGATCGTTCATCGCCTCGGCGACGCCCCGATAGGGTACATGCACCAGCTTGATGCCCGCCTGCCTTGCGAAGACCTCAACCCCCAGATGGGTGGGCGTGCCCACACCCGGAGAGGCGTAATAGACCTCCTTGTCGCTCTTCTTCACATAGTCGATGAATTCCTGAACCGTATTGGCGGGCACATTGGGGTTCACCACCATCATGTTCGACGTGTAGGCCAGAAGCGTGACCGGCTTCAGATCCTTGGCCGTGTCATAATTCACCGACTTCGAGACGAAGGGCACGATGGTGAAGGCTGTGGGCGCAAACAGCAGAGTATGGCCATCTGGCGCCGCCCGAGCGACCGAGGAATAACCGATCACGCCACCCGCTCCCGTCCGGTTTTCCACCACAAAGGTCTGGCTATAGGCGTTCTGCAGAACCTCCGCCGCGACGCGGCCAAGAATGTCCGTCGCCCCACCGGCGGTGAAGGGCACAACCACGGTCACGGGCTTGTTAGGATAGGATTGCGCCTGCGCGCCGCTAAAGGCGGCCGCCGCAAGAAGCGCCATGGTGACAAGACGAGCGATCAACATTCCCTCCCCGTGGGCCCTTGCCCAATCGATCGTTCTTTGACGATCTTGAGGAGACTGTGCCCCGTCTTGGGCGCCGCCGCAAGCAGGGCGTCAGAACAGATCCGGGTTGCTCCTCATGCCCACCATGGATTAGCATCCCGCCAAAATGGCGCCGGAACGCCCGGTGAAAAGCCAGCAGGGGGAACCCATGAGCCTAGCCGCGGATGCGATCCGGATTGAGAAGCTGCAACCCAACCTTGGCGTGCGCATCAGCGGGCTTGATCTCAACAGCGACGACATCGACGTCCACGCCGACATGCTTCGGCATCATTTTGTCCACAACGCCGTGATGGTCCTCTCCTCGCCTGGGCTTGAGTCGAACAACCACGTCCGTTTCGCCCGTCTTTTCGGCAAGGCGGACGCCGATTACGTCTCCCCCGCCGATCATCCCGGCAAGCCAGACGGCGATGGCTTGCCCAAGCGCGGCATCATCTACATCTCGAACAAGCGCACCAATGGCGAGATTACGGGATCCCTGCCCGATGGGGAGCTGCATTTCCATTCAGACGGCGCCCATCGCAAATCGCCCTATCGCGCCACAACGCTCTATTCCCTGGAACTGCCCTCACGCGGCGGCGAAACCAAATTCGCTGACCTTCGGGCGGCCTACGACGCCCTTTCAGATGACATGAAGAAAAGGCTCGAAGGCATTCAAGTTCATAATATTTATGACACCCGCGCCACCCTGCGCGAGCAGACTGACGCCAGCAATGACAAGCTGTCGAACGCCATTCATCCAATCGTGCGGACGCATCCCGACACCGGCCGTAAATCGCTCTATCTGAGCCGTCTCATGACCCGCAATGTGGTGGACATGGACCCTGCGGAAAGCGAGAAACTTCTGGAAGAGCTCTTCCAGCACATCGAGCGGCCGGAGTTCGTCTACGCCCATCCCTGGAAGCTGGGCGACCTGCTCATTTGGGACAATCGCAGCGTGAACCACGCCCGCAACGATTTCCCGGCCAACGAGACACGCCATATGCGGCGCGTGACCGTCTCCGAGCCAGATTGAACCCGGGAACCCACCTGCCGCCTCTTCGTTGACGCAAGCGATGACGGGACGGGGATCGGCATGGGACAGGTGCGAAACCTCTGCGGGACGGCATGCCTCGCCCTCGTGTGGCTCACACCGCCCTGCGCGGCGCAAGGCGTCCCAACTCCTCAGGACACGCTCGAAAACAATCTGAACTCCCTGCGCGGCCCCAGTCCCGGGGCTCCGGGGCGCGTGGGCGTGCCCACGCCGCAGCAATCGCTCGACGGCAATATCGATAGCCTGCGATCCTCCGGGCCCATCCAAAACGCCCCGACGCCGCAATACTATCCCCCCGATAGCGCCCGCGCCCATGACCGCCACCCCGGGGCGGACGCCCTGCTCTCGCCCACCGGAGCAAGGCTCGCGCCCCCCCATGGCGGCCACCGCTACAAGGCCCGAACCGGGCGACGCAAAGCGAACGCTCACTGATCGCCGCTTGACGAAACCGAAGCCGCCGGGAATGTTTGGCCGTACCATTCGAGGGATCGGCCAAGTACGCGATCCCACATCAAGGGAACGCCATGTCCAGGGCTTTGGAGCGCAATTACGACGGGATCATCATCGGCGCTGGCCACCACGGTCTGGTGCTCGGCAGCTATCTGGCGCGTGCGGGCCTGAAGATCCTGCTGGTGGAGCGGCGCCTCGATTACGGCGGCGGGCTCTGCACCAAGGAAGCGACGAAGCCGGGCTTCTATCACAACCTCCATTCGATCAATCATTTCCATATTTCGGAAACGCCCTGGTTCCATGATCTGGGACTGGCGGATCGCGTCGAATACATCACGCCTCCCTATGAATTCGGCCAGCCCCACAAGGATGGGACCGCCCTGGTCTTCGGCCGCCACCTCGACGAAACCCTCGCCAATGTCGCGCGCTTCTCGAAGAAGGACGCCCAGACCTTCAAAGAATGGAACCGAAAGGCGGAGGAGATCACCTCCCGCATCCTCATCCGCGAACGCTACGCCGATCCCCTGCCCAAGGCGGAACGCGAAACCTTGCTCTCGCGAAGCGCCATCGGGCGCGATTTTCTGGAGGTTGCAGCGCGCCAGCCCCTCGACGTGGTGCAGGAACTTTTCGAGGACGAGCATGTGAAGCTGCTCTTCCTATTCAAGGTCTCGCTCTTCGGCACCTGGCTGACGGACACCCTGTCGAAGACCAGCCCCATGGGCTCAGTCATCCGCGCCTTCGATCTCGAAAGCGGCTACCAGCTGTGCAAGGGCGGTTCCTTCAATCTGGCGCGCGGGTTGATGGAGACCTTCATCGCGGCGGGCGGCGTCTACCAGCCGCAGGTCAATGTGAAGAACATCATCGTCGAGGGCGGCAAGGCCAGCGGCATTGAACTGGCCGATGGGCGCACCGTCCGCGCCAGCCAGTTCGTGGCGAGCACGCTGGATGTGCATCAGACCTTCGACAAGCTCGTGGGCCGCACCCAGTTGCCCAAGGCCTTCGGCGAGAAGCTGGACAATTTCCAATACACGGGCTGGAGCCTCTTTGGCGTGCATCTGGCGCTGGAGGAAAGCCCGCAGTTCAAGGCCGCCGCCTTCGACCCCAACGTCAACCGCGCCCTCAAATGGAGTCTGGGCGCCGAGACCATGGAGGACCTCTCCTCCGCCTTCGAGGATGTGAAGGCGGGCCGCGTGCCGCGCATCATCCAGTTCGGCTCGGGGCCGCTGAGCCTGCTCGACCCCACCCAGGCGCCCCCTGGCAAGCATACCACCTACGCCTGGCATGTGATGCCCATCAACCCCGATATCGGGGGCATGGATTACGAGGACTTCAAGGAGGAGTTCTCGGAGAAAATCATAGATGTCTTCGCCTCCTACGCGCCGAACCTCACCCGCAAGAACATCATCGGGAAGTATGTCTACACCGGCCGCGAATATACCCAGGAAATGATCAACATGGTGCAGGGCGACATCTTCATGGGCGCCTTCAACGCCGAGCAGGTCATGTACAACCATTTCGGCTACCGCACCCCCATCAGCAATCTCTACATGGCGGGCTCCGCCTGCCACCCCGGCGGCGCCATCTCCGGCGGAGCGAGCTATATCAGCGCGGGCATCATCGCGAAGGATCTGGGCCTGAAGCTCTGGTGGAAGCCCTGGGACGCTGGCGAGGCGCTCTCGCAGATCGCCGCGTCCTAAACCAAAGGCCCCCGAATGCGCCCTGCCCGAACCGCCGCCATCAGCCTCGCGCTCCTGATCGCCCTCGCCCAGCAAGCGCTATCGCAGGACGCCTCCCGCATGTCCTGCGAAGAGCTGTGGCTGGCGCGCAACCAGATCTACGCCAACAATGGCTACTGCTTCCAGACTCAGCGCGCCCGCGCCATCTTCGGCCCAGGCTGCATCCCGCCATACGGCAAGCTCGCGCCGGAGGAGGCGCGCGAGGTGTCGGCTCTGCAGAGCTGGGAGCGGCGGCGGGGGTGTGCAAACTGAACAGCTAGTCCAAGCCGAGCCTTACACCAACCGGCTCTGCGCCTTGGCCGCCGCAATGAAACTCGCAAAGAGCGGATGCGGCTCGAAGGGGCGGGACTTCAGTTCGGGGTGGTATTGCACGCCGATGAACCAGGGATGATCCAGCAACTCCACCGTCTCCGGCAGCAGCCCGTCAGGCGAGGTCCCGGCAAAACTGAGGCCCTTGGCCTCCAGCCGGTCACGATAGGCCGTGTTGACCTCGTAGCGGTGGCGGTGACGCTCGGAGATCAGGTCACACTTGTAAATAGCGGCGATCTTGGAATCCGGCTTCAGCCTGGCGCGAAAAGCGCCCAGACGCATGGTGCCGCCCAGATCCCCGCCCGCGCGCCGGGTCTCCAGCTCATTACCGCGCATCCATTCGGTCATCAGGCCAACGACCGGCTCATGGGTGGGGCCAAATTCCGTGGAATTGGCATCCGCCACGCCCGCCAGCGAGCGGGCCGCCTCGATCACGGCCATCTGCATGCCAAAGCAGATGCCGAAATAGGGCACCTTGCGCTCACGCGCGAAACGGGCCGCCAGAATCTTGCCCTCGGCGCCACGCTGACCAAAACCGCCAGGCACCATAATGCCATGCACATGTTCCAGATGGGGTGCAGGATCGCCCCCCTCGAACAATTCGCTCTCGATCCAGTCGAGCTTGACGCGCACCCTGTTCGCCATGCCCCCATGGGCCAGCGCTTCGATGAGCGATTTATAGGCGTCCTTGAGGCCCGTATATTTGCCCACCACCGCGATGGTGACCTCGCCCTCGGGCGTGTGGACCGCCTCGGACACCGCGTTCCAGCGGGTCATGTCGGGCTTGGGCGCGGGCTCGATGCCGAAGGCGGCGAGCACTTCCCGGTCAAGCCCGGCCTCGTGATAAGCGCGCGGCACGTCATAAATTGAACCGACGTCGCGGGCCTCGATCACGGCGCCCTCGCGCACATTGCAGAACAGGGCAAGCTTGCGGCGCTCCTCGCGGGGGATCTCGCGGTCGGAGCGGCAGAGCAGGATGTTCGGCTGGATGCCGATGGAGCGCAGCTCCTTCACCGAATGCTGGGTGGGCTTGGTCTTCAACTCGCCAGCGGTCGGGATATAGGGCAGCAGGGTCAGATGCACATAGACCGCATGGCCCCGCGGCAGATCGTTGCCGAGCTGGCGGATGGCCTCAAAGAACGGCAGCCCTTCGATGTCGCCGACGGTGCCGCCGATCTCGACCAGCACGAAATCGATATTCTCGTTCCCGTCGAGGACGAATTCCTTGATGTGATTGGTCACATGGGGGATCACCTGCACGGTGCCGCCGAGGTAGTCGCCCCGGCGCTCCTTGGTGATGATCTCCTGATAGATGCGCCCGGTGGTGATATTGTCCTGCTTGGTGGCGGGACGACCAGTGAAGCGCTCGTAGTGCCCGAGGTCCAGATCCGTCTCGGCGCCGTCGTCGGTCACGAAGACTTCGCCGTGCTGTGTCGGGCTCATGGTGCCCGGATCCACGTTAAGATAGGGATCGAGTTTCCGCAGGCGGACCGTATAGCCACGAGCCTGAAGGAGGGCGCCGAGAGCCGCCGACGCCAAGCCTTTGCCAAGCGAAGAGACCACGCCGCCGGTGATGAAGATGTACCGCGCCATGGGGTTACAGACCTATTCCCTTAAATGCGATTCGGCGAGCGAATTCGGCGGTTTCACGACGCCATCCACATGCTTGTGACACAGCTGCGGCGAAATGCGCTCAAACGAAAGGGGCCGGACGAGCCGGCCCCTTGGAAAATCAAAGCCTTTACTGGCGCGGCGGCTCGGGAGCCGCAGGCGCTGCGGGCGCCGCAGGGGCCTGCTGCTGACGCTCTTCGATCTGCTTGAGCTGATCCAGCACATTGCCCGCAGGGGCGGTCTGACTGGGGGGCGCAACGCCGTCGAAGATGGACTTCGGCGCGCGGCCAAGATTGGCCATGACGGTCAAGGCCAGGCTGGTGATGAAGAAGATCGTGCCCAGGATCGCCGTCGCGCGGGTCAGGGCGTTGGCTTGACCGCGACCGGTCATGAAGCCGCCGCCACCGATGCCCAGCGCCCCGCCCTCGGAACGCTGCAACAGCACGACGCCCACAAGCGCCACCACGACGATGAGATGAAAGGTGATGAGAACAGTTTGCATGGATCGATCCAAGGGAGGCGAGCGGCTTGCGCCCTGCTATCTGGACAGCGCTCTTACACGATGCAAGGCGCCATGGCTACCCGGCTGGCTCAACGGTAGGCGGCGGCGATGGCCATGAAATCCACAGCCTTGAGGCTGGCGCCGCCCACAAGCGCCCCGTTCACATTGGGCACGGCCATCAATTCTGCGGCGTTGGAGGGCTTCACCGAGCCACCATAGAGGATGCGAACCCCCGCCCCCTCGGCGCCAAGCAGCCTTGCAAGTCGCTCGCGGATGAAGGCGTGAACCTCGGCAACGTCAGCGGGGGTGGGCGTCAGTCCCGTGCCGATGGCCCAGACGGGCTCATAGGCGACGACCAGCTGGGCGCCCGTCAGACCGGGGGGAATGGAACCCTCAAGCTGGGCGCCGACCACCGCCAGCGTCTCCCCGCCGCGCCGCTGCGCCTCAGTCTCGCCCACGCAGACGATGGCCACGAGGCCCGCGCGGATAGCCGCCTCCGCCTTGGCCCGCACCACGGCGTCGCTCTCGCCATGGTCGGCCCGGCGCTCCGAATGGCCCACGATAATGGCGCTCGCGCCGGCGTCGCTGATCATTTCAGCGGAAATATCGCCCGTGTGGGCGCCGGAAGCCTTGGCGTGACAATCCTGCGCGCCAATCCCGATTCCCGATCCCGCCGCAGCGCTCGCCGCCGCCTGAAGCAAGGTTGCGGGCGGGCAGATCAGCAGATCCACCCTGGGCTGAAGGGAAGAATCATAGGCCTGGGCCATGAGGCTCAGTTCGCCCAACGCGGCGCGAAGGCCGTTCATCTTCCAATTGCCTGCGACGAGCGGACGGGGGCTGGTGGTCATCGATCTATCCTCTGTTTTACCCGGGTTATCATCCCATGCGGACCCTGCAAAGTCCGACTTGTGAAGGCCTGCGTTGCGCCCGAGCCCGCCTCTCCCTATAGTCCGCGCGATTTTCAGGGCCGATGGGGCCCCAAGACGGAAAGGTCGTCATGCTAGAAGGCATGCGCAAAGCCTCCCAGGGATGGGCCGGGCGAATTTTCATGGGGCTGGTGATGGGTTTCATCAGCCTGAGCTTTGTGGTCTGGGGCGTCGGCGACATCTTTCGCGGCTTCGGCTCTGGCAAAGTCGCCCAGGTCGGCGGCGCTGAGATCAGCGCAGACGCCTATCGCAACGCCTACCAGACCCAGTTGCAGGCCCTGCAAAGGCAGGCGCGGCGCGCGATCACCAACGATCAGGCGCGCGCCATGGGCCTCGACCGTCAGGTTCTCAGCCGCCTGATTTCCGAGGCCATCCTTGATGACCGCGCCCTGGCCCTGGGACTGGGCCTCTCGGATCAGGAAATCGCCAAGTCGATCCTGAACGACCCCAATTTCGCTGGTCCCAGCGGCAAATTCGATGTCGCCCGTTTCCGCGACCTGCTGCGCGACAATGGCTTCACCGAACAGAGCTTCACCCGCGAACAGCGCCGGGCCTACCTGCGGCAGCAGATCGTCGAAGCGCTCGCGGGCAAGCTCAACACGCCCACAGCCCTTCTGGAGGCCGTCAACCGCTACCGCGCCGAGACCCGCGCGGTCGAATATTTCGTGATCCCCGCCAGCGCGGTCGGCGAGGTCCCGGCGCCGTCGGATCAGGACCTCCAGACCCTCTACGAGGCGCGCAAGGCCTCTTTGCGCGCGCCCGAATATCGCAAGCTCTCCTATCTGGCGATCGCTCCGGCCTCCCTCGCAAAACCGAACGAGGTGTCGGACGCGGACGCCAAAACCACCTATGATCGCGTGAAGGGCCAGCGTTTTGGCGCGGCTGAAAAGCGCGAGCTTGAACAGCTTGTCTTCCCTGATGAAAAGGCCGCTGCGGAAGCGCTGACCAAGGTCAAGGCGGGCGCAAGCCTGGCGGATGTGGCCAAAGAGGCCAATTTGCAGGTGGCGGAACTTGGCACGGTCGCCAAGGCGGACATCTTCGACAAGGCCATCGCGGAGGCCGGCTTCTCCCTCGCCCAGGGCGCCGTGAGCGATCCGGTGCAGGGGCAGTTCGGCTGGGCGCTCGTGAAAGCGGTCTCCGTCTCCCCTGAAAGCGTCAAGCCTTTCGAGGAAGTGGCGGGCGAGATCAAGAACGAAATCGCCGTCACCCGCGCCCGCAAAACAAGCATGGAACTGCGGGACAAGATCGAAGACGAACGCACCTCCGGCAAGGCGCTGGCAGATGCTGCGAAGAACGTCGGGCTCACGACGACGCTCGTCGAGGCGGTGGACGCAGGCGGGCGCAACGCGACCGGGGCGAACATCGACATGCCCGAGCGCGAGGCGCTGTTGAAAGCCGCCTTCGCCTCGGACATCGGGGCTGACAATGACGTGCTGTCGACCCGCGAGGGCGGTTTCATCTGGTTCGAGATCATCTCGATCGATCCCGCGCGCGAACGGCGCTTCGACGAGGTGAAGGACGAAGTCGCCGCCGCCTGGAAGGACGATGAGGTCGCCAAGCGCCTGACGGACAAGGCGACGGAAATCGTCGCCGCCATCAAGGGCGGACAGACCATCGAGGACGCCGCGAAAGCTGTTGGCGTAGAGATGAAGCGCGACGACAAGGTGCGGCGGACCGAGCTTTCCACCCTGCCCCAGGGTGCGGTGGCTCGCGTCTTTGGCCTGCCGGTCGGAGAAATCGCCTCCGCTGCGGGCGAGGGCCAGTCGCGGATCGTGTTTAAGATCCTCGACAGCGTCGTTCCGCCTATGGAAGCGGATAGCGATGTGATGAAGGGCCTTGGCGACCAGTTGCGCACCGCAATGACCGAAGACGTCATCAGCCAATATCTCGCCGCCCTGCAAAGCCAGACCAAGGTGGAGATCAACGAGGCCGCAGTCCGCGCCGCCACCGGCGGTGGCGACCCCGGCTCCCTTTGAGCGTGACCATGTTCGAGCCCGCCTTCGAGGATTTCGCGACGACCTATGATGCGGGAAAACCCTCCCTTGTCTCCACACGGCTTGTCGCGGATCTGGAAACGCCCGTCTCGGCTTTCCTGAAAGTCTCGGGCGGGCGTCACGGCAATGTGTTTTTGCTGGAATCCGTTGAAGGCGGAGCGACCCGCGGGCGCTATTCCATGATTGGCCTCGATCCGGATGTGATCTGGCGGACGAGAAACGGAAAAGCAGAAATCAACCGCAACGCCCTGCGGGACGCCAATGCCTTCGAGCCTTGCCCGCTGGCGCCGCTGGACTCCCTGCGCAGCCTCATCGCCGAAAGCGCCATTCCCTCCGATGGAAAGCTGCCCCCCATGGCGGCGGGCGTGTTCGGTTATCTCGGCTACGAGATGGTGCGGGAAATGGAGCGCCTTGCTCCCCCCAAGCCCGACCCCATCGGCGTCCCCGACGCGGTGATGATCCGCCCCACGGTCATGGTGGTCTTCGACTCCGTGAAGGACGAACTGAGCATCGTGACCCCGGTCCGGCCTGTCGCGGGCATGTCGGCGCGCGCCGCCTGGGAGGGCGCCTGCGCAAGGCTCGATGTGGTGGTTCGCGTGCTGGAAGGCCCCCTCTCCCACGCCACGCCCACCGCCGACCCGCATCTGCTGGCGGGCTCCAGCATTTCGAACACCCCCGAGCCACGCTTTCTCGACATGGTGGCGAAGGCGAAGGACTATATCCGGGCGGGCGACATCTTTCAGGTCGTGCTTTCCCAGCGTTTCACGGCGCCCTTCGCCCTGCCCGCCTTTTCGCTCTATCGCGCGCTGCGCCGCGTGAATCCCTCGCCCTATCTGTGTTACCTCGATTTCGGCGACTTCCAGATCGTGACCTCCAGCCCCGAAATTCTCGTGCGGGTGCGCGACGGCGAGGTCACGATCCGCCCCATCGCGGGCACTCGCTGGCGCGGCAAGACCCCCGCTGAAGACGAGGCTCTGGCGGCCGAATTGCTCGCTGACCCCAAGGAGCGGTCGGAACATCTCATGCTGCTGGATCTCGGCCGCAACGACGTCGGCCGCGTGTCGAAGATCGGCACGGTGGATGTGACCGCGAAATTCTTCATCGAGCGCTACAGCCATGTGATGCACATCGTCTCCAATGTGGTGGGCCAACTCGACCCCGCCCATGACGAGATCGACGCGCTATGCGCGGGCTTCCCAGCGGGCACCGTCTCAGGGGCGCCCAAGGTGCGCGCCATGGAAATCATTGACGAACTCGAGACCGACCGGCGCGGCATCTATGGCGGATGCATCGGCTATTTCGGCGCGGCGGGCGAAATGGACACCTGCATCGTCCTGCGCACCGCCATCATCAAGGATGGCCAGATGCATGCTCAGGCGGGCGCTGGAATCGTTTACGATTCTGTTCCCGTCTCCGAACATCGCGAATGCGTGAACAAGGCCCAGGCCCTGTTCCGGGCCGCAGAAGAAGCCGTCCGCTTCGCCACCAGCGCAAGGCGCGGCCAGTAGTTCGAGACTTTTCATCTCTGTTCACGCAATAACTATTTACAATTTCGTTACGCCGATTTAGTTTTTCTCATTGTCGTGATTGTGTCGATCTCCTGCCGGGGCGCCGATGGCGCTTCCGGCTTGTTAAAGGAGGAAATTATGAATTCAGAAAATGTTATTGCAGGCCGCATTCTTCCCGTCGCCACCAAAACCGCCGAAGATTTGATTGGCTCTCTTGTGGCCCTGAAGGGCGCACAGGCCACCCTGTCGGGATATTTGGGCCCGGGCGACGAACAGGCCCGCTGCTCAATCGGGAATATTATATCGATAAAACAAGGTGATACACGCACTATCGGGCTCGTGCTGGAGGTGAATGTCAATCCTCATGATTGGGATGTGCGCTCAACCAACCATGTCAACATGCAAATCGAATTGATTGGCGAGATCCGGGACAACGAATACGGGGTTCCTATTTTCTTTCGTGGCGTGCGCACCTATCCGGAGATGGGCTCCTGCGCCTATCTGATTGAATTAAGTGACCTTGCAGCGATTTATACGTCGAACGACCCGGATAGCGTGAAGATCGGTTCGCTGACCCTGCGCGAAGACATTCCAGCGATGATCAGCGTCAATAAACTGGTCAATCGCCATTTCGCGGTCGTTGGCTCAACCGGCGTCGGCAAGACGACCGCCGTCGGCCTGCTCATGAACAAATGCCTTGAGGAAAACAGCAAGCTGCACATGCTGATCCTCGATCCGCACAATGAATACGCAGCCCATTTCCGCGACAGGTCCATCATCCTCAATTCCGATAATCTGGACCTTCCGTTCTGGATGCTGCGATACGAGGAACTTGCCGACATCATCTTCCCGGGACGGACCCCAACCCCCGAAGAGGCCGATGCGCTCTTTGAGGCCATGACCCTCGCGCGGGTCAGTTACGCCAACCAGCCAAGGACCGCCGCGCCGACCAGCGGGGTCCGCCGTATGCCGGTCGTCGAAAACCCGGCCAACAACAACATCACCGCTGACACGCCGATCCCCTATCGCATCAGCGATATCCAGAAGGTGATCGACGATTGGCTGGGTCTGCTGGAGCGGCGCTATCCGATCAACACCCTTCGGGCCCTTCGCAACCGGCTGGACTCCCTTTCCCATGACGTGCGCTACCGCTGCATGTTCGGCAAGACCATGGTGGCGGACAATATGGTCGAGGTCATCTCGAACATTTTCCGGATTCCGCCCAATGGAAAGCCCGTCACCATCCTGGAGCTTGGCGGGCTGCCGAACGAGGTGGTGAATGCGCTGGTATCGGTGATCGGGCGCCTTGCCTTCGACATCGCCTTCATGAGCGGCGGCACTCA
Source organism: Beijerinckiaceae bacterium (assembly GCA_947456505.1). GTDB lineage: Bacteria > Pseudomonadota > Alphaproteobacteria > Rhizobiales > Beijerinckiaceae > Terripilifer. Next base: position 13,588 of record CANGTC010000027.1, on the reverse strand, counting down.
TGAGATCACGCTCCTGTGCGAAGAGGGGCATCGTTATGTGCCGCGCGACCCATCCCTGGGTTTCCGTCCCACCCGCCTGGCTCTGGGGCGCATCGCGAAGGAGGGACGCAAATATGGCGTCTCGCTCGGAGTGATCTCCCAGCGTCCGGCGGAGATCGACCCCACCCTGCTGTCCCAATGCTCCACCATCTTCGCCATGCGCCTGCCCAACGAGGCCGACAAGGCGATTATCAAGGAGTCCCTGCCCGCCTATTCAGCCAGCTTGTCCGATATGCTGTCCTCGATCGTGGACCGGGAGGCGATCGCTTTCGGCGAAGCTGTCCCTACCCCCATGCGCATGACATTCTCCAACTACCGCGTTGATTCACGCCCGCAGGACACGGACCCCTCGCCCGACCGGCCGAACCCGCAAGACAACATCGCGCGCATCATCGCCCGCCTGCGCGGCGAGCATATCACCCATTGAAGACCCCGTATCCGCCTTGACGCACGGCCCCCATCATCGGAAAAGGACATAGCCGCCCGGTGGCGGCTTATGGATCCGGTATGGCCCGCGTCACGCTCATCGACAACTACGACAGCTTCACCTGGAACCTAGTCCACTACCTGGGTTCTCTTGGCGCGCAGGTCAACGTCCACCGGAACGACGAGATCTCCGTCTCGGAGGTCATGGCGGGACGGCCGGACGCCATCGTGCTCTCCCCAGGCCCCTGCACCCCCAAGGAGGCTGGGATCTGCCTTGAGCTGATCCATGCGGCGGGCGACGAGGTCCCCCTCTTCGGCGTATGCCTGGGCCATCAGGCCATCGGCGACGCCTATGGCGGCCATGTCATCCGCGCGCTCGAGCCGATCCATGGCAAGCTGACGCAGATCGAGCATCAGGGCCAGACCATCTTCCGGGGCATCAACGGGCCCTTCACGGCGACGCGCTACCATTCGCTGGTGGTGGAGCGCGCCACCATGCCAGCCGACCTCATGGTGACGGCCCAGACCTCCGATGGTCTGGTGATGGGCCTCTCCCATCGCAGCCGTCCGGTCCACGGCGTCCAGTTTCATCCGGAGAGCATCCTCTCCGAACACGGCCATCTCATGCTGCAGAACTTCCTCGATCTGGCCAAGGCCTGGAACGAGGGCCCGCGCGCGGCGCGGGCTTGAGGAGAGAGATCAATGGACTCGTTCAAACCGCTTCTCGGCAAGGCCGCCACCGGCGCCAGCCTCACGCGCGCCGAAGCCGAGATGGCCTTCAACGACATGCTCTCGGGCGAGGTGACGCCAGCACAGATGGGCGCCTTCCTCATGGCGCTGCGGGTGCGCGGCGAGACCGTCGAAGAGATCACCGGCGCCGTGCGGGCCATGCGCGCCAAGATGCTGGTGGTGCAAGCGCCTGCGGAGGCCATCGACATCGTGGGCACCGGCGGGGACAGCTCCGGCTCCTACAATGTCTCGACCCTCGCCTCGATCATCACCGCCGCCTGCGGCGTGCCCATCGCCAAGCATGGCAACCGTGCTGCCTCTTCCAAGTCCGGCGCCAGCGATGTGCTGAGCGCGCTCGGGGTGGCCGTGGGCGTGACGCCCGCGCAGGTGGAGGCCTGCATCCGCGACGCCGGCATCGGCTTCATGGCCGCCCCCACCCATCACGCCGCAACCCGCCATGTTGCGCCGGTGCGCGTCGAGCTGGGCACACGAACAATTTTCAATATTCTTGGACCCTTATCAAATCCTGCTAATGTAAAACGTCAGCTTGTTGGCGTCTTCTCTCGCGCCCTGCTGGAGCCTCTGGCCCATGTGTTTCACAATCTGGGCTCTGAGAAGGTCTGGCTGGTGCATGGCTGCGACGGGCTCGATGAAATGACCACCACCGGCGCCACCTATGTGAGCGCGCTGGAGGACAGTAAGGTCCGCAATTTCGAGGTGACGCCCGAAGAGGCGGGCCTGCCCCGCGCCAATCCAGCCGATCTCAAAGGCGGCGATCCCGCCTACAACGCCGCCGCGCTGCGGGCCGTGCTCGATGGGGCCAAGAGCGCCTATCGGGACATCGCGGTCTTCAACGCCGCCGCCGCGCTGATCGTCGCGGGCAAGGCCGAGGGCCTCAAGCACGGCGCCGCACTGGCTGCGGAGGCCATCGACAGCGGGCGCGCCCGTGCGGTTCTGGAGCGTCTCGTCGCCGTCTCGAACAGGGGCTGAGTCCATCATGGCCGACATTCTGCAAACCATCGAGGCTTACAAGCGCCGGGAGATCGCCGACGCCAAGGTGCGCATGCCCCTCCATGCGCTGGAGCGCCAGGTCGAGGCGCAAAAGCCCCCGCGCGGCTTCGTCCACGCCATCGAGAACAAGCTCTCGGCGGGCCAATATGCGCTCATCGCGGAAATCAAGAAGGCCAGCCCCTCCAAAGGGCTGATCCGTGGTGATTTCGATCCCCCGACCCTCGCCAAGGCCTATGAAAAAGGCGGCGCCGCCTGTTTGTCGATCCTTACCGACGGCCCCTCCTTTCAGGGCAAGCCGGAATATCTGACGCAGGCGCGCAACGCGGTGTCCCTGCCGGTGCTGCGCAAGGATTTCCTCTTCGATCCCTATCAGGTCTACGAGGCCCGGGCCTGGGGGGCGGACTGCATTCTCATCATCATGGCCGCTGTCACGGACAAGGAGGCCAGCGACCTCAACAAGGCCGCCCATGACCTGCGTATGGACGTGCTGGTCGAGGTCCACAACGAGGAGGAGTTGAAGCGCGCCCTGCCGCTGGAGACCCGCCTCATCGGCATCAACAACCGCGATCTCCACACCTTCGTGACCTCCCTGGACGTGACCGAGCGCCTGTCGAAGATCGCGCCGAAGAACCGCATCATCGTCTCGGAAAGCGGCATCGGCTCGCGCGAGGATGTGCTGCGCCTCGCCGGTTGCGACATCTTCACCTATCTGGTTGGCGAAAGCCTGATGCGTCAGGCCGACGTCACCAGGGCGACCCACGACCTTCTGCACGGATCCAGCCATCCATGAGCGGCCTCACCCATATTTCCGCCTCCGGCGAGGCGAGCATGGTGGATGTGTCTGAGAAGGACGTGACCGCCCGGGTCGCCGTCGCCGAAGGCTGCATCGTCATGCAGCCGGAGACCCTCGAGCTGATCGTCTCGGGCAACGCCAAGAAGGGCGATGTGCTGGGCGCGGCGCGCATCGCGGGCATCATGGCCGCCAAGCGCACCCATGAGCTGATCCCTCTCTGCCATGCCCTGCTGCTCTCCAAGGTGACCATCGACCTCACCCCCGACGCCACCCTGCCCGGCGTGCGCGTGCGGGCCATGGCGAAAGTGGCGGGGCAGACCGGCGTCGAGATGGAGGCACTGACCGCCGTGACGGTGGCCTGCCTGACCATCTACGACATGGCCAAGGCCGTCGACCGCTTCATGCGGATCGAGGGCGTCGGCATGATGGAAAAGTCAGGCGGAAAGTCCGGCGACTGGAAGCGGCCTGCGGGGAGCTGAAAGCTCCAGCCGCCACTGTTTTAACACCCTACTGCGGCTCGATGCCCGCCGCCTTGACCAGCGACTCCCATTTGGGCATTTCCGCCCGCAGGCGCGCGTCGGCGGCCTTGGGGCCATCGTCATTCACGATGGCGCCCACGCTCTTCAGGAAGTCCGCCGTCTCCTGGGTCTTGGCGATCTCGTGGAACCAGCCTTCCAGCTTGTCGATGATCTCCTTGGGCGTGCCGGCAGGCGCATAGGCCGCCCACCAGGGCGCGAATTCGAAGCCGGCGAGGCCCGCCTCCTGCATGGTGGGAACATTCGGGAAGCTGGGCGACCGCTGGGCGGTCGTCACCGCCAGGCCCTTGAGGGTCCCCTGCGCCACCTGCCCGGCGGCGAAGGTGCCGTCCATGATGCAGAAATCAACCGCGCCTTCGGTGATCTCCTTCATGGCGTCTGCGGCGGTGCGATAAGGCAGCGGCTTCGTGTCGACGCCGGTCATCTGCTTGAACAGCTCGCTGGAGAGCTGCGCCGTCTGGTTGGTGTAACCATAGAGCGTATCGCCCTTCTTCTTCAGATGGGCGACGAGTTCGGCGATGGAGTTCAACGGCGACTTCGGCGACACCACCAGAATGAAGGCGATCTGCGCGAAGGACGCGATCGGCATGAAATCCTTGAGAGTGTCGAAGGGCAGGTCCTTGAACAGGTAACGGCTGCCCGCCATGTTCGAATTGGCGGTGAAGAGGATCGTGTAGCCGTCCGACGGCGCCGGTGCGACCGTCCGCAGAGCGATATTGCCGGTCGCGCCTGCGCGGTTCACGACCACAAATCCCTGACCCGCCTTTTCCTCCAGCTTGCGGGCGAAGTAGCGGCCGAGAATGTCCGCCCCACTGCCCGGCGCAAAGCCGATATTGACCTGCACTGGCCGCGTCGGCCATGCCGTCTGCGCGCTGGCCTTGGTGGAAAGAGCGGCGGCGAACGCCAGGCTCATGCCTGATGCGGCGAATTGGCGACGGTTCAAATCATTGGACGACATATCTTGGTCCCCTCCATAGGTGCGATGAGTCGACAGCACATGTTCCCGCTCCAACCCCAGCAACGCTCCTCAGGAACTAGCCCATATTTCGCCGGAGGGCAAAGCGAATGCTGCGCGCCTGTCAGCGTTTTATACACATATCACACTGTTTTTATTATGAATTTATGAGCAATGCGCGGGCCGAAATCGTTGATCACGCACTTGTCACATCGCTTTTACCACTCGCACCGCAGATGACGCCTGAAGCGCCCGGTCACTTGCGCATCAACAGGGCGACGATGGCGGCTTGGCGGGTCTGAAAGGCGCGCGTATCATGACAGCGGCGGACGCGGCGCTCGCTGGCGCATCGTCCAGGCGACCAAGAATAACGACACAGGGAGAGACGCCAATGAGCGCCCATCAAGACGACGCAGGAACACCCTCCGCAGCCAGGCTCTCGCGCCGTGCGCTCCTCAAAGGAGCAGCCGCCAGCTGTGGCGCTTTAGGCTTTGGTTTCGGCCCCGATCAGGCGATCGCCGAGGCGCCCCGCGCGCGCGAGGGGCGCTATCTCATCAAGAATGGCGTCGTCCTCTCCATGGACCCGAAGGTGGGAGACTTTGATCGCGCCGATGTGCTGGTGGAGGGCGGCAAGATCATTGCCGTGCGCCCCAACATCTCCGCGACGGCTACGATCATCGATTCGCGCAACGCCATCGTCATGCCCGGCTTCACGGACTCCCATCACCATTTCTATCAGAGCCCCCTGCGCAATGTGCTGGGCAATGGTCTGCTCGACGATTACTTCCGCGACATCGTCGAAAAAGCCACCCCACTCTTCCGCGCCGAGGACGCCTATGACGGCGTGCTTTCCGGCGCCTTGCGATCCATCAGCTCAGGCGTCACCCATGTCACCGACCTCAGCCAGGTATCCAATACGCCCGGCCACTCCGACGCCATGATCAAGGCCTTCCGAGACAGCGGCATCAGGGCGGTCTACGCCTATTCGCGGGGCTATGGCGCTGGCGCCAAATATCCCGAAGACGCCGAGCGCATGCTCAAGCAGCATTTCGGGGCCAATGACGGTCTGGTGCGTCTTGCGCTCAGCACGGCCATCAGCAAGGATCAATGGTTGCTCGCCCGCAAACTGGGCCTGCGCATCTATACCCATGTGGTCGGCAATCTGGCCGCTGTCGCGCCCGCTGGCGTCATCAAGCTGGGCGATGAAGGCCTGATGGGGCCGGACAATGTTTACATCCATTTCACCAACGCGACGGACGCGCATATGAAGCGCGTGAAGGACACCGGCGGACACCTTTCCCTCGCGGTTCCCATTGAAATGACCATGCGCCACGGCACGCCGCCTCTCCAGCAGGCGCTCGATCAGGGCATCATTCCCAGCCTGTCGAGCGATGTGGAGACCACCATGACCTCCGACATGTTCAGCATCATGCGCTCCGCCTTCACCCTGCAACGCATGCTCATCAATGAACGGGCCATCAAGAACGAAAAGAACCTGCCACCCCTGCTCTCCGCCAAGGACGTGGTGGCCATGGCCACCATCCAGGGCGCGCGGTGCAATGGGGTGGAAAGCCTCACGGGTTCACTTACGCCGGGCAAGGCGGCGGATATCATCCTGCTGCGCACCGATCGCACCAATGTGATGCCGCTCAACAACGCCTATGGCGCCATCGTGACGGGAATGGACACCAGCAATGTGGACACGGTCATGGTGGCGGGCAAGATCCTCATGAGCCGGGGCAAGCTGACGGGGGTCGATCTGGCCGCCTTGCAAAAGCGCATTACCGCCTCGCGCGACTTCATCATTGAAAAGGCCGGATGGCCAAAATCGGCGGTGGACTCCAGCATGCCAGGCCATTGAGCCCAGCGTCACAGGCGCCCATCAAGGCTTGCCTTGGAGGCCAAACCTCACGATGATCCCCCACGCTGACGCCGCCGGAACAGGCGTCGGCATCGGGGAGCGAACATGCTTGCGACTGCCATGACCAAATGGGCCGCCATCGGCGCAGCCGCCATGTGTCTCGTGAGCCCGGCGCAAGCTGATCCAGTCGCCGATTTCTATCGCGGCAAGACGGTCACGGTCTTCATCGGATCGACGGCGGGCGGCACCTATGATCTCTACGCCCGCACCATCGCCCGGCATCTGGGTCCCCACCTGCCGGGCGCGCCCACGGTCATCGTCCAGAACATGCCCGGCGCGGCGAGCCTGGTCGCGGCGGGCCATGTCTACAATGTCGCGCCGCAGGACGGGACCGCCCTTGCGGGCCTCGCATCCACCCTGCCCCTTCAACCGCTGATTGATCCAACCGCAGCGCAAAAGATCGATCCGGTGAAGATCAACTGGCTGCCCTCGCCATCGGACTATGGCGTCGTCATGCTGGTGCGGGGCGACTTTCCGGTCAAGAACATGGCTGACATGTCGAGCCACGAGACCACCATGGCGACGATCTCGCCCGGGATGCTCCCCGCCGTTCTGGCGGCGACCACCAAAGCGACGCTGGGCGCCAAAATCAAATCCATCAACGGCCATCCGGACATCGCGAGCGCTCTGCTGGCGCTTGATCGCGGCGAGATCGATGGTTACCCGACCGTGCCCTATGACCTTATCAAGCGCACCTACGCCAGGAAGGTCGAGGAGGGGAAATATCGGGTGGTGCTGCAATTTGGCGCCGTGAAATCCCCTGACTTTCCTGACGCGCCGCTTGTCACCGAACTCGTGACATCGCCGGAAGACCGCATGTTGATGGATCTGGTGCTGGGACCGCTGAAAACCGGCTACGCCTTCATGATGGGGCCGAAGGTCTCGAAAGAGCGGGCGCAGGCCATGCGGCAGGCCTTCATGGAGGTCTTCGCCGACCCCAAATTCCTCGCGGATGCGGAGCGCGCCACCCTCAACATCTCCCCCATCTCCGGCGAACGGATCGAGGAAATGATCAAGGCCGCCTACGCCTCGCCCGAGCCCGTCATCGCCCGCCTTCGCGCCATATACATGCAGGGCAGATAGGGGCTGAAAAGACGCAACCCATATGCGATAGTGACAAGATGAACGCAGCCTCACCCCTACTCCCGGTCCACGAAGCCCTCCAGCGCGTGCTGGCCTCAGCGCCAGAACCCCTGGCGGCCGAGACCGTGCCGCTGGCCCAGGCGCGCGGGCGCACCCTCGCCCATGATCTGGCGGCGCTGCGCACCCAGCCCCCCTTCAACGCCTCCGCCATGGACGGCTATGCGCTGCGCGCAGCCGACCTTGCCACCATCCAGGCGCCCCTGAAGGTGATCGGCGCCAGCGCAGCGGGCCACGCCTTTGCAGGGGCTGTGAGGCCGGGCGAGGCGGTGCGCATCTTCACGGGCGCTCCCGTACCGGAGGGGGCGGACACCGTGATCATTCAGGAGAACACGAGCGCTGACAACGACACAGTGACGATCCTCCAGGCGGAGCCTCTCGGCCGCAACATTCGCGTGGCCGGACTCGATTTCGCCACCGGCGACCTGCTGCTGGCGCGTGGAACCTTGATGGGGCCTTGCGAGCTGGCGCTGGCGGCCGCCATGAACCACGCCGAGCTTGCCGTCACGCGCCGCCCGCGCATCGCCCTGCTGGCCACCGGCGACGAACTCGTGAAGCCTGGCGACGCGCTCGGTCCCGATCAGATCGTCACCTCCAACACCTATGCGGTCGGCGCCTATGCGCAAGCAGCTGGCGCCGAGGTCATCGATCTGGGAATCGCGGGCGACACCTTCGAGGCCATCGAGGCCGGCATCCGCGCCGCGCGGGAAGCTCGCGCCGATGTGCTGGTGACCCTGGGCGGCGCCTCCGTTGGCGACCATGATCTTGTGCAGACGGCGCTCGCCAATGAGGGCATGGAGCTGGGCTTCTGGCGAATCGCCATGCGACCTGGCAAGCCGCTCATGCATGGGCGGATCGGCGACATGCGGATTCTCGGCCTGCCCGGCAATCCCGTATCGGCCATCGTCTGCGGCGTGCTGTTTCTGATTCCCCTCATCCGCGCTCTGGCGGGCGATCCGCAGGCGGGCGATGATCAAACGGAAGCCGCCGTGCTCGGCTGCGATCTACCCGCCAATGATTCGCGTCAGGATTATCTTCGCGCGACGCTGCAAGCGGGCAGCGGTCTGCCGGTGGCCACACCCTTCGGGCGGCAGGATTCGTCCATGTTGCGGGTGCTCGCGAGTTCACATTGCCTTGTGCTGCGCCCACCGCACGCGCCCGCCGCGAAAGCGGGCGAGCCCTGCCGCATGATCCGCCTGATGAGAACCTGACAGCTTAGCGCTTCGCATACTGCTAGCCACATAAACTATTGATAATATTGATGTTTTAGACACGCTATCAATCGTGTACAACACCTGTACAACAGGAATTATTTCCTAAAGACTCTAACTTATTGATTTAATGAAACTATCTCAGCGCCCTATTTCTACCAACCGTAAACCAATCCTTTGCCCTGTACAACATTCTGTAAAACTAGAAGCTGACCACCACGCTCAACGTCCGCTGAAATATTAGACACCATGATACACTATAAAGTCAGCGAACATTAAACCGTATCGGAACTGTAAATGTTCGAGGAGCCCCTATTGGAGGTGAAGGAAACGGCGAGGATTTGATAATCGTCGCCAATCCCGCTTGGTCAAGTTCGCTATGACCACTTGTTTGAGTGACCTTACTTACCCCAACCTTTCCATCCGGCAGTATCGTGAAAGAAATCATTACGACCCCTTGCGCGGAAGCTGCCGTGTTTGCTGGAGGCTTGTTTGCTGCGATCTTCGAAGCAACAGCGATTTTATAAGCGTCAACCGATGAAGAATTATCACCCGACACCGTGTCAAGCCCCTGTCTTGCGGCCTTTGTCGCTGCGGCTTTCTTAGCTTCAAGCTTGGGCGGAACAATAGCTTTCGCTGCGTCTGGCGGTAAACCCGAGATGGGTAGAGGTTCTGCCCGAACTAAAGGTTCAAGCTCACGCTCCGACTGTTGCTCTTGAGCGGAAACTTCGGTTGCTGAAACCTCTGAAGTCTCGGTCGGGATGTCAGTTGATCTGGTTTCTATCTCAATGGGCTTCTCGGATGTCTCCGCTTCCATCAAGACCGGGACAGTGATTTCTGGTGGTTGCGTCGCATCAATAGCAGCTTCACCGGACGGCTCAGTGACTAGTTCTACCTCAAGCGCTTCAATTGAAGCCGGCCGCAACGCTCCCGCCGAACCGGATAGCCATAGAAAAGAAATGAGAAAGATCAGGTGAGCAGAGGCTGCCAATAGAAACCCAAAGCAAAGGTTCTGCTGGATACCTGGCGAAGTTGGACGCAACATGGACGAAACGACTGGTTCCACGAGTGGAGAGGCCGAATATACGGCATCTGCTGGTTCCTTCGCCGCAGGTGCTACTGTGGGGACTAACTCGGTACGAGGCGGCTCAACGAGCACAGAAAGACAGTCGGGAAATACCCACTGCGCTTTGCCATGCTGAACATTTGACGCCCACTCCAACAACCCGCTCCAACCGATATGAACTCCGACAGCATATTGCTTAATGCTCAGCCACAGGTTAAGCAAGTTTAACAGAAACTGCTTACGAGCTCCATGGGTTTGGGGAAACAAGGGACAAGGTAATGCGTCGAGTGGCTCGCCTCATCAGCGTTTCTGCGCTCATCAGCGTTTGGCAGAGCGGCTATGCTAATGCTCAAGGGGCGATCCTTCCAGAGATCGAAGTAACGGCCGATCTGGCAGGTGGCCGGTCCGGACAAGGTCAGATTGGCGGCGGCTCCTTCGAACGCCCGGAGTCGTCAAGTGAGCGTACAATTACGGGCGAACGTCTAATGGAACGCCCCATTATGCGACCCGCTGAGGTGCTCGAAGCCGCGCCTGGCCTAATCATCACCCAGCATTCTGGTGAGGGTAAAGCAAACCAATACTTCTTGCGCGGGTTCAACCTCGACCATGGCACTGACCTTGCGATCAATGTGGATGGGATGCCGGTGAACATGCCTACCCATGGGCATGGACAGGGATATGCGGATCTCAATTTTCTGATCCCTGAACTCATCAGCACATTACAGGTCCGTAAAGGCCCCTACTTTGCGCAGGAAGGTGACTTTTCCTCCGCAGGTTCGGTCCACCTCAATTACATTGACAAGATTGACCGCAATTTGTGGCTCACTTCGCTTGGAAGCTATGGATATAAACGAGGACTGGCTATCGCATCCAATTCGCTGGGTGAAGGACAGGTTCTCTTCGCTGGCGAAGCGAGTGCTTACAACGGTCCATGGGATACCCCAGATCGTTTGCGCAAGCTGAACACGGTCATGCGCTACAGCCAAGGCACTGCGAACAATGGTTTCTCTGTCACTGGCATGGCCTATGTAAACCGGTGGAACTCGACCGATCAGGTGGCTGAACGGGCAATTACCTCCGGCATGATAGGTCGTTATGGAAGCTTGGACACTACAGACGGCGGTAATTCTAATCGCTTCTCGTTGTCAGGGCGATGGGAGCAATCAGATAACGATAGTTCAACTCGCGCTAACGCCTACATCATCAATTCCTCTCTCAATCTCTACAATAATTTCACCTATTTCCTAAATGATCCAATCAATGGAGATCAGTTCCATCAGTCAGATCGCAGAACGATTTTAGGCGGACAGGCGTCACATACGTTTAAGGGTGAAGTGGCCGGTCGCCCGATGGAGACTGAAGTTGGGTTCCAAACGCGAAATGACAGCATCTCCGTTGGGCTAGCTGATACTGTCGCCCGCCAGAAATTAAATGTTGTACGAAATGATTCCGTGCGCCAGACAAACGGCGCTGTTTACATCGAAAATCGCTACAAATTAACTGATTGGTTCAGGACAACTCTCGGCCTTCGCGGCGATACCTACCTTGTTGACGTAAATTCCAACATCTCTGCCAATTCTGGAAAAGCGACCGACAGCATTGTCAGTCCGAAATTCGGCATGGCGTTCGGGCCATGGTCCAAGACAGAATTTTTCTTCAACGCAGGGCGTGCCTTCCATAGCAATGACGCACGGGGTGTGACCATTTCCGTTGATCCACGTACTGGACTATCAGCCGACAAGGTGCCTCTCCTAGTAAGAGCACAAGGCGCAGAGATCGGAATGCGCACACAAATATTCGAAGGGTTGGACTCTTCGGTCACATTCTTCGGCCTCGACTATAAATCAGAAATTCTCTTCGTCGGAGATGCTGGCACGACGGAGCCTAGTCGTCCTAGCCGACGGTATGGCATCGAGTGGGCTAACCATTACAAATACACCTCTTGGCTCTCTCTCGACGTTGATCTGACTTGGTCACACGCTCGTTTTACAGCACCCGACCCTTCTATGCCCTTGCTTGGCAATAATGTGCCGGGAGCCCCAACAATGATCGCGGCTGCTGGATTTACAATTGGTGATGATAACAAGGGCTGGTTTGGCGGCGCTCGCCTGCGTTTCTTTGGACCTCGACCATTAGATGAGGATAAACTTGTAACCTCTAAAGCAACGACACTCGTGAATGGTCGAGTTGGATACGCATTTGAAAATGGGATGAAGCTACAGCTGGATGCCCTTAACTTATTCAACGTGAAGGCTGAGCAAATCGCATACGCATATGATTCAAGGCTATCCACTGAAGCCGCTGGATCTTCGACTTATGATCGTCACTACCATCCAGTTGAGCCCCTAGCATTGCGATTAACATTGTCTGGACGGCTATAACTGTCCATAATTCCAGCTACCTACCGCTAGTTCATAAGAAAAGCTCCACGCCTCAACGGGGAGCCTTTCCATTTCTATCCGAGCAAGCTCACCCAGCCCGCTTCATCTCCTTAAGCGGCCCCTTGAGGCGCAGCTCAGCAGTGCCCTTTTCGGCGACGTCCTCGATCTGGATGTCCAGCTCACCGAACTTTACCGCCTCCATGATGGACCGGATTGCGTCTGGAAGGTCTTCTCGCTTGTTCACAGCAATAGCTGTCATCCCCGGCTTTAACTCAAGCACCTTGCTGCCATACCAGACTGAAAAGTAGCAGCCCCCTGCCCCGCTCATCCAATACCAAGCTCGTGTGCGCTTCACCCGCTCGACCAATACCCGCTCGCCTTCATCATTAGTCTGCCACACACGCCGATGACGGGTGAACAGCTCTCCTGCTATCAGCGCCTGTACCATTGCCAGTTGGTCATCGAGCTTCTCAAGGAGCTTTGCCCTACGATGCTCGGTCTTGCTCTGTAAGCGCTTCTGCTGCTGGGCGACGATCTTCAGCTTGCTAAGGTGGCTCATTTTACACTCCTGAGTTGCGGCGCTGTGTGCCTTTTACTCAGCAATGTTGTTGTCTTTGAACCCTATGGCCAACCGGAATATTAGGCCAAAACACCCAGATTTGCATGATTTTTCGGTTGCTCTTTGCGACATATGGCGTGACCCGCGACATCCCCATAAACGAGCGCAATGCCCGGAACTCGAGTTGATCGGAAGGCACAATTGTGAGATTGTCACGGAACAGATGAGGGCTAATCATGTTTCTGATCGTTGATCCCAAAGCGAAGGAACGACCGCTGTGGCAAATTCTTGCCTGGTTGATTTTTTGTGCCCTGTTTTTCAAGGTCGGATTGACTATGCATTTTCGCGTGAAAAAATAGCATGCCCACAGGTGAAATGAACGGCTGAATTTAGGAACCTTCATTAGGTTCTTTCAAGTTGAACAAACTTTTGAAAATTGGAACTATGAAATCCTCCCAAAGCAGGAAAAGTCCCAAAAAAACCAGCATGAAAGACCCAACTAAAATCTTCAGATAAATAACTGGCGAGAAAAAAAGTTGGGTGAAAATGAAATAAGCCCCCATTATAACCATTGATATGGACAACAGTAACAACAACACTTTTCGCATTTCACCAGCCCTTATGAGAGTTGTCTTTGACGCCTAACTCTTTAACTCCGGCATTGAACATCACTCTATCTGCCTGACGTCTTGCCATTCTCATTGACGACAAAGACATCACGCACTTCTAGCGTTCTCACGAAGTAATCGAAGCGGCCACTGATCATGGTGAAGCGGGGATTACGTACGATGACTTCAACGTCAGTTCCTTCGCGGTCTTTG
>CANGTC010000026.1 GCA_947456505.1 Beijerinckiaceae bacterium | reverse complement strand
GACGCAATCCACCCGGGCCACTGATAAATATTGAACAACAAACCGGTCGGCTCAAAAAAACCAACCTAAGGAGTTTTCAAATGGATCCCACCGCAGCCAAGTACATCGGCGCCGGCATCGCCGCCATCGGAATGGGCGCCGCCGCCATCGGCGTGGGCACGATTTTCGGCAGCTTCCTCTCGGGCGCCCTGCGCAACCCGTCGGCCGCTGACGGCCAGTTCGGCCGCGCGTTCATCGGCGCCGCGCTCGCGGAAGGCCTCGGCATCTTCGCGTTCCTTGTCGCGCTGATCCTGCTCTTCGTGGTGAAGTAACCACGTCGGCCCGCGCGCCTCTGGCGTGCGGGCCATATCTGTTTCTCCGGCGCTTCTGACGGATTCAACCCATGGCGACTGAACACGACAGCCACACGACCGGGACACAGGCCCACGGTGGCGCTCCCCACTCGGACGTGTTTCCTCCGTTCGACACCCATCATTTCAGCTCGCAGCTCATCTGGCTGGCGCTGACCTTTGGCGTGCTTTACCTCCTGATGTCGCGCGTGGCCCTGCCGCGCATCGCGGCCATTCTCGAGGATCGTCAGGCCACCGTTTCAGGCGATCTTGACTATTCGGTCTCCCTGCAGAAGCAGGCTGAGACGGCCGGGGCCCTGTGCGAGCAGCTGATCACCGAGGCTCGGGCGCGCGCCCAGGCGCTGGCTGAAGAGACCCATATCCGGCTGGCCCATGAGGCGGTCGAACAACGCAAGACGCTTGAGCAGGATCTCCACGAGCGCCTCGTCGCCGCCGAGCTGCGGATCGCCGCAGCCAAGGAGCGGGCCATGCATAATGTGGAAGAGATCGCGGCTGAGGCCGCGTCCGCCATCGTCCAGCAACTGACCGGCAAGACGCCCGATGCCTCCAGCATCGCCAGCGCCATCTCCACCGTCAAGATCGCCTGAGCGGAGCCTGTGATGGAATTGAACGCTGAACTTTTCGTCGCTGTCGGCTTTGTCCTCTTCGTGCTGCTGTTGGGCTATCTGGGCGTGCACAAGACCATCACCGGCGCTCTTGATGGCCGCATCGCCAGCATCGCCGGCGAGCTGGAGGAGGCGCGCCGCATGCGCGCCGAGGCCAAGGCCCTTCTGGAAGCCTATCAGGCCAAGCTTGTCGAGGCTGAGGCCCAGGCGGCCTCCATCGTCGCGCAGGCTCGCAGGGAAGCCGAGCTTCTCGCTGAGGAAACCTCGCAGCGCATGATCGACTTCGTCGAGCGCCATCGCAAGCAGGCCGAGGCGCAGATCCTCATGGCGGAGTCTCAGGCCACCTCCGAAGTGCGCGCTTCCGCCGTCGACGCCGCTGTGAAGGCTGCGGAAATCGTGCTGCGCGCCCAGTTGAGCGGCCCCGGTGGAAACGAATTCATCACCAAGGGCATCGACGACGTGAAGCGTTTGATGAACTGATCAGGCCTTTCGACCAGACAAAACAAACGCCCCGGAGCATCGCTTCGGGGCTTTTTGCTTGTGGGCTGCGTGGCTGCGCCACGCTTCACTCCGCCGCGATCAGCGTCTCCGCTTGGCCCAGATCCACGCTCACCAATTGCGACACGCCGCGCTCCGCCTGGGTGACGCCGAACAGGCGGTCCATGCGGGCCATGGTGATGGGGTTGTGTGTGATGGTGACAAAGCGCGTGTCGGTGCGCTTGCGCATCTCCTCCAGCAGATCGCAGAAGCGCTCCACATTGGAGTCGTCGAGCGGCGCGTCCACTTCGTCAAGCACGCAGATCGGCGAGGGATTGGTGAGGAACACCGCGAAGATCAGCGACATGGCGGTCAGCGCCTGTTCGCCGCCCGAGAGCAGGGTCATGGTCTGCGGCTTCTTGCCGGGCGGGCGGGCCATGATTTCGAGGCCCGCTTCCAGCGGATCCTCGGACTCCACAAGTTGCAGCTCTGCGGAGCCGCCGCCAAAGAGCGTGGTGAACAGCTCCTTGAAGTGGCCGTTGACCACATCGAAGGCGGCCAGCAGGCGCTCGCGGCCTTCCTTGTTGAGGCTCTGGATGGCGATACGCAATTTGCGGATCGCTTCGGTCAGATCGTCACGCTCGGTGGTGAGCTGGGTCTGCTTCTGCTCGACCTCCGCGAGTTCGTCATCAGCGCGAAGATTGACGGCGCCGAGACGTTCGCGATCAGCCTTGAGGCTTTCGAGCTTGCGCTCCACCACGTCCAGCGCAGGCAGGTCCTGGCCAGGCTCCACGCCCGCCAGCTCGGCCAGCCCATGGGGCTCGCATTCCAGATCTGTGGCGATGGCGCGGACCATGGTTTCGTGGCGGGCGCGCAGGCCCTCCAGCCGCGCTTCCGTGCGGGCGCGTTCCTCGCGGGCGGCGCTCATGCCATCAAGGCAAGCGCGGGCCAGCTGGTCGGCCTCGGTCAGCCCGGTTTCAGCGGAGGCGCGACGGTCCGAAGCCTCCTTGCGGGCTTGATCTGCGGCTTCGATCTCGTTCATCAGCGCGCGGCGCTTTTGCAGGAATTGATCGGGCGCTTCGGCGAGGGTCTCCTGCTCTTCGCGCGCCTCTTCGATGCGCATGTCGAATTCTTCGATCTGGCGGGTCGCACGGCTGCGGCGGTCGTCCCAAGACTGGCGCTCGGTGGCGATGGCCTGACGGCGCTGTTCGCGGATCTGGGCTTCGCGCACCATGCCTTGTACGGCGGCTCTAGCCTCGGCAGCCTCGGCGCGGGCCTGCGCTGCGCCAGCGCGGGCGCGGTCGAGACGGCCCGTGAGCTGGGTGGTGGGGGCGAGCTCGGCGAGGGCCTGTTCAGCGCGCTCGCGCTTGCCTGCGGCCTCATTGCGGCTCTGGGACAGGCGGGCTGCGGCCTCCGACAGGGCGGAGAGGCGGGAGGCCACCTGAGCGCGGCGGCGCTCCAGACCAACAGAACGTTCGCGAGCCTCCTCCACAGCGCGCAGGCTGGCGCGGGCGGCCTGGCGGGCCTCGCCCTCGGCGCTGGCGGCGGCGCGCAGCGCCAACTGGCGCCGTTCGGCTTCGACCTTCAAGGCGTCGGCCTCGGTGCGGGCGCGGGCGGCTTCGATGGTGAGTTCGCCCAAGCGGTTCTTTTCGACAAGGCGTTTGGCGGCGGGGGTGGGGGCTTCGGCGGCGGCGGTGAAGCCGTCCCAACGCCACAGATCGCCCTCTTTGGAGACCAGCCGCTGGCCGGGTTTCAGCAGCTTCTGTAACTGGGCGCCGTCGCCGCGCAGCACGACGCCGATCTGGGCGAGGCGACGAGCCAGCGCGGGCGGGGCCTTGACCAGATGGGCGAAGGCCTGCACGCCCGGGGGCAGGGGCGCGTCGGTGGACGGATCGCCGATCAGCGCCCAATGGGCCGGGGCGGAATCGTTGACGGAGGCGTCGAGATCGTCGCCAAGGGCCGCGCCCAGCGCAGCCTCATAGCCCTTCTCGACGGACATTTCCTCGACCACGGGGGGCCAGAGTTCGCTCGCCGCGCTGGCGAGCAGATTGCTGAGGGTGCGCACCTCGGTTTCGAGACGCTGGGCCTTGCGCTCGGCGTCAGCCAGGGGACCACGACCCTCAGCCTCGGCGGCGCTGGCCTCCGCATGGGCCTCCTCGGCGGCCAGCACGGCCTCTTCGGCGGTCTGCGCGACGTCCTGCGCCATGGCGAGGGCCTCGGCGGCCTCCATGAGTTCATCATCGCCGCCAGCGCTTTCCTTCAGCGCGTTCAGCTCGTTCTCGACGCTGAGAAGCTCCTGCTCGAAGCGGTTGAGCTGGCGGGCCTCTTCGGCCAGCGCCTGCTCCAGGGCGCCGCGACGGGCGTTGATGTCCGAAAGGGCGGTCTGGGATTCGGCCAGCTTGCGCTCGGCGTCGGCAAGGGCGCCTTCGGCGTCCGCCAGCTTCGCCTTGGCGTCGAAATCCATGTCGGCGGAGGCTTCCGCTTGCGCCGCCAGATCTTCGGCCTCGGTGTCCAGCTTGGCGAGCACGCTGGCGGCGTCCTCGATCAAGGCGGTTTCGCGGGCGAGATCGCGTGTCAGCTGGGCGATGCGGCGCTCGAGTTCCGCAGCGCGCTCCCCGGCGCGCTTCTCCTCGCCGTCGAGCTGCTCGCGCGCCATGATCAGGCGTTGCAGGACCGCGCCAGCCTTGGCCTCCTCGTCGCGCAGGCCCGGAAGGCCATAGGCGGCGATGGCCTGCAGGCGCGCAGCCTCCGCCTGCTGGCGGGTGCGCTCGGCGACTTCCAGCGTGTCAGCCTCAAGCTTGCGCTCGGATTCCTGCAGGTCCGCCGTCAGCTCCTTGTGGCCGATGTAGAAGACCAGCGCCTCCTGCCGGCGGATGTCGGCGGCGAGGTTCTTGTAACGGCTGGCTTGACGGGCCTGACGCTTTAGGCTCTCGCTCTGGCTGTCGATCTGCTTGATGATGTCTTCGAGGCGCGTGAGGTTTTCCTCGGCGGCCTTCAGGCGCAGCTCCGCCTCATGGCGGCGCGAATGCAGCCCTGAGATGCCCGCAGCCTCTTCCAGAATGCGGCGGCGTTGCTGGGGCTTGGCGGAGATGATCTCGCCGATCTGCCCCTGCCGCACCATGGCGGGGGAGCGCGAGCCGGTGGAGGCGTCGGCGAAGAGCAGTTGCACGTCGCGGGCGCGCACTTCCTTGCCGTTGACCCGATAGGTCGAGCCCGCCTCGCGTTCGATGCGGCGGGTCACTTCCAGAATTTCGGAATCATTGAAGGCGGCGGGGGCTGTGCGGGCTGTGTTGTCGAGCACAAGGCCCACTTCCGCCGTATTGCGGGCGGGGCGGCCCCCGGAGCCGGAGAAAATGACGTCGTCCATGCCGGACGCGCGCATGTTCTTGTAGGAGTTCTCGCCCATCACCCAGCGCAGGGCTTCCACGAGATTCGACTTGCCGCAGCCATTGGGGCCGACGATGCCCGTCAGCCCGGCTTCGAAGACGAAGTCGGTCGGCTCGCAAAAGCTCTTGAAACCGACGATGCGCAGCCGGTCAAATTTCATCTGGCCTGTCCCGTACTCACACAAGGAGGGGCGGGCCTCCCGCTCGGGAAGGCCGCCATATTCCTCCCTAAGGCGTCACAAGACGCGGGAAGGTGCAAGCGTGGGCGCGGTTTTTCCTGTGTGAAACCCTTGTTTCACCTGAGATCCCGGCCATTTCAGCCCTTCAGCAGGGGCTCCAGCTGCTTGTCCAATTCCTCCGGCGACATGGCGCCGCTGACCTTCTTGCCATTGATGAAGAAGGTGGGGGTCGAGTCGACCCGGAATTGCTTCGAGGCCTTCTCGAAGACCTGGTTGACGTTGGCGTAGAGGGCCTTGTCCTGCAGGCAGGCGTCAAACCGCTCCTGGCTCATGCCGGTCTGCTTGACCAGCGCAGTCAGGCCCTGGAGGGGCTTGTCGGAGAAGGCCCAGTTCTTCTGCTGGGAGAAGAGCAGGCCGATCATGGCCTCGCGCTTGTCGCCCGCGCAGCGCGCCACCATGAAGCCGGCCACGGCGATGGGGTCGAAGGGAAATTCCCGAATGGTGAAGCGCACCTTGCCGGTGTCGATATATTTGGACTTCAGGGTGGGATAGGTCGCCTCGTGAAAATGGGCGCAGTGGCTGCAGGTCATCGAGGCGTATTCGATCATGGTGATGGGGGCGTCCTTGGAGCCCAGCCATACGTCAGGCAGGGCGCCCTCAGCCATGAGGTCGGCGACAGAAACGGAGTCGGCCATCTGCGCCAGCGCGGCACCTGGCAGGGTGGCGCTTGGCAAGGCGAGGGCGCCAGCGGCGAGGCTGGCCGCTTCCAGAAACGCCCGGCGGGTCTTCAGCGACGACGAGATCATGGGTTTTCCTTCACGGCTGGCGCCTGCGGGCGCTTGTTCGGATTCTTGCGCGGGAATGTGGCAAGAAGAGGCAGCGGGGGCAAGAGCGCGCGGGCGCTGACGCTCATTTTACCGGCGGTTTTGTCAGCACGCGCGCTCCAAGGCGGGTGAGCGCCTCGCGCAGTCCCTCGTCCGTGACGCCTTCGGCGAGCTTGCTGGCGGCCGCCACAGCCTCCGCAGGCGGCGGGGCAGGGCGCGTCCGGCCTGTAGGGCGGCGCTCGATGGGGCCCTGCCGCAGGGCGATCTTGCCCACGCAGCGCCAGCCAAGCCGCCCATTGATGCGCTCGCACAAAAGCGGGGAGAGATGCTGCACCTCGATGGCGAAGGCGCCCTCCACCCGCAGGATGAGGGTTGCGGGCTCCAGGGCCTCGTCGGGCGAGCGTTTTGCGCCGCGCGACGGCCATTGCAGCTTCAGGGGCTCGGTGACGGCGGCCAGACGCTCGCCTGCGATTTCATCCCAGTTCAAAATGGTGTCGCTCTCGCCGAAGCCCTGCTTGGCGAGCAGGGGATCGAGCGTATCGCCGAGGAGATCGGCGAGGGGCCGGGCGAAGCGGCGGTGGAGAGGGCGTTTGTCGCTGGGGGACATCGGGGAGGTCGGGGCCTTATGGTGGGCGCGCGATGCCGCTCGTGAGCGCCTTTAACCCCAGCATAGCATGGGTCGCCCGCTTTCCCATGCGCCTCTTACCCATTACACCCAAGCCATGAGAGCCCCCGATCCGCAAAGCCTGCTGAACTGGTACGACCGCCACCGCCGCGTGCTGCCCTGGCGCGCGCCGCCGGGTCGGCTGGCCGATCCCTATGCGGTCTGGCTCAGCGAGATCATGTTGCAGCAGACGACCGTTCCCGCCGTGAAGAGCTATTTCGAGAAGTTTCTGACCCTCTGGCCCCGGGTCGAGGATCTGGCGGCGGCGCCGGTGGATGACGTCATGAAGGCCTGGGCGGGGCTGGGCTACTATTCGCGCGCCCGCAATCTGCATGCCTGCGCGCAACTGGTCGCCAGCGACCATGGCGGGCGCTTTCCCGATACGGAGGAGGGGCTGCTGACCTTGCCGGGGGTGGGGCCCTATACGGCGGCGGCCATCGCCTCCATCGCCTTCGGGCGAAGGGCCGTGGTGGTGGACGGCAATGTGGAGCGGGTCGTCTCGCGCCTGTTCGCCATCGATGCGCCCATGCCCAAGGCGAAGCCTCTGATCAAACAGGCGGCGGCGCAGATCTGGCCGCAGAAGCGCTCTGGCGATTTTGCTCAGGCGCTCATGGATCTGGGCTCCTCGCTCTGCTCGCCCCGGCGTCCCGCCTGTTCGCTTTGTCCTTTCCATGGCGCCTGCGAGGCCGCCCATGCGGGGCAGGCGGAGCGCTATCCGGTGAAGGCGCCCAAGGCGGAGCGGCCCTCGCGGGCGGGCGCGGCCTTCTTTCTGGAGCGCGCTGATGGCGCCGTGCTGGTGCGCACCCGCCCGCCAAAGGGCTTGCTGGGCGGCATGACGGAAATCCCCGGCTCCCCCTGGAGCGGAGATTTCGACCCCGGCGATGCGCTGGCCCATGCCCCCGCGCTCGCCAAATGGCGTCGCCTGCCGGGCGTGGTGGAGCATGTCTTCACCCATTTTGCCTTACAGCTCATCGTCTTCCATGGTGTCGCTTCGGCCAGGGCCAGGGCGCCCGAGGGGTTTCGCTGGGCGCTCAAGGGGGATCTTGATGGCGAGGCCCTGCCCAGCGTCATGCGCAAGATCGTCGCCCATGCGCGAGCCAAAGGAGAGCCGTGATGGCGAAAAAGGACGCCTCTTTCACCCTGGAGATCCTGGACGGGGAAATGCGCGTGGTCCTATCCGGACGCAGCCTGACCTTGCCCCTCGAGGAGGGGCTGGATGAAGAGGGCGACCCCGTGCTGGTGGTCAGCATTGACGAGGCGGAATGCTGGGACGACGGCTCCGAACTCTCCCTGAAAGACCTCCAGAAACTGCTGGAGCGGATCGAGGATGAGTGCGAGGCGCGCGACATCGCCATTGAATTTGAGTGACAGCGCGGCCGCAGGCTGGAATGATAGAGACAAAGGGAAGATCAGGGAGCGCGCCCCATGAACGTCACGTACAAACCCAGCTATGACCGGGCGGTCGAGGACCTCGGCAATATCGTCAACATCGGGCATGTCAATTTTCGCGTCCCCGATCAGGGCCTGGCGACCGCTTTCTACATGACCGGTCTCGGCCTGACCCGCGATCCCTTCATGATGACCGGCACCAACAATATGTG
Source organism: Beijerinckiaceae bacterium (assembly GCA_947456505.1). Lineage (GTDB taxonomy): Bacteria > Pseudomonadota > Alphaproteobacteria > Rhizobiales > Beijerinckiaceae > Terripilifer. The sequence goes on along the minus strand of CANGTC010000026.1, from coordinate 24,119 downwards.
GGTCAATGTGGGAGACAGCCAGTTCCACCTGCCCACCGGTCCGGCCACAGTCGCCGAGGGCGTGGTGACCGGTCTTGTGGTTCCCGATCTCGATGATCTGGCCGTGCGGCTTGAGTTCGTCAGCAAGGACCTTGCGGGCACGAATTTCACCTATGGCCGCACGGATGCGGGGGTGGAGGTCACCTGTCCCTGGGGCAATCGCTTTGTCTGCCATGCGCCGGACGAAGTCCGCTTTGGCCCGTATCTCTCCTGGATTTCCTATGTGCGGTTCGAGGTGGCGCGCGGCGCCGCCGAGCCCATCGTCCGATTTTATCGCGAGGTCATGGGCGCGGTGGCGAAGATCGAGACTGGCGAGGGCGGCAGGGAGGCCCATGTGGCCTGCGGCCATCGCCAGACCATGATCTTCGCCGAATGCGAGGCGCCGCTCGCCCCCTGCCTTGATCATCACGTACAGATCTATCTCGCCGACTTCTCCGGCCCCTACAAGCGTCTGCAGGCCATGGGGCTGCAGGTGGATGAGAATAGCCAGTGGCAATATCGCTTCATCTCGATCCCCGACTTGGATAGCGGCTTGGAAGTCTATCCGCTTGATCACGAAGTGCGCAGCATGACTCATCCCATGTTTGGCCGCCGTTTGATGAACCGCAATCCCACGCAAAGCATCTTCAATTATCGCGGCGGGCAGGACGAGCTGAATTGGCGTATGGCGTGATGCGGGTTTGCGCTGCACGGCTCCCTGAAAGCCTTCGCCTGAAAGGACCCTGATTTGCTCGGCGCCTTTCTGTCGCTCATGGCGGCCACCATGTTCGCGCTCAATAACGCCATGACGCGTCGGGGCGTTTTGACCGGCACCGTGGCGCAGGGCATGGCGATCACCGTGCCCATGGGCGTGCCGCTGTTTTTTATTCTGCTGCTCGTCTTCGGCCAGGTCAGCGCGCTCACGCAATTCTCGGGGACGACGATCCTCTATCTGTCGATCGCTGGCGTGCTGCATTTCGTCTGGGGGCGTTATTGCAACTATCGTGCTTCGAAAGCCATCGGGACCAATCTCCAGGGCCCGGCTTCCCAGTCGGACATCATCTTCACCCTGGCGCTCGCCATGTGGCTGCTCGATGAGAAGCTGACCCCGCTGCGGGTGCTGGGCATAGCGCTGGTGGTGGTTGGCCCCCTCGTGACGATGGTCGGCGATTTGCGCGCCGCGCGCGATATGCAAAAGCCCATGGAAACCGAGGCCTTCCAGCCGCTCTACGTGGAGGGCTATCTCTTTGCAGTGCTCTCGGGCACCGGCTATGGCCTAAGCCCCATCTTCGTGCGTCTTGCCTTACGCGACACCGGCATGGGCATTGGCGGCGGCCTCGCAGGCGCCCTCGTGTCCTATGTGGCGGCGACCCTTTTCGTGTCGCTCTTCGCCTTCATCCCCGGCCAGATCGCCCATGTGCGCAAGCTCGACCCCAGCACGCGCAACTGGTTCATCGGCAGCGGCCTGACAGTCATGCTCTCGCAGATGTTCCGTTATCTCGCCCTGTCGGTGGCGCCTGTGTCGGTGGTGCAGCCGATCCAGCGTCTGTCGCTCGTGTTTCGATTTTTCTTCAGCTACTGGTTCAATCGTGACCATGAGGTCTTCAGCAGCAAGGTCTGGGTTTCGACCGTGGTCGCGCTTGTGGGCGCGCTCTTGCTATCGCTCAGCGCGGAACAGGTGACTGCGTTGCTGCCCCTGCCGGATTGGCTGGCGACCATTGTCAGGATTGAATGGCCCTGAGAGGTCGCGCGGCGGTTCCTATTCCGCCGCGTCCTTCATGCTGATGCGAATTTGCGCGCGCAGGGCGTCGATGGGCTTGAGGACGCCCTTCGTTTCATAATGCCAGAAGGTCCAGCCATTGCAGGCGGGCAGGCCCTGCGCCAGCGCGCCGACCTTGTGGATCGATCCCACGATCTGGTTGAGCCCCAGGGCGCCGTCAGCGCGAACCACGGCCTTGTGACGGCGCTTTTCGTCCATCAGGACCGTGCCGGGCGCAAGCAGGCCCATCTCCACCACGCTGGCGAAGGCGACGCGCGGCTCGCTGCGCTTGGGCGGCGCCAAGACCAGCGCATCCGCAGGCAGAGGCTCCACCGCGTCGATTCTGGCCCGCGCCGCTGCGGCGTAGGTCGTGTCGCGTTCGATGCCAACGAACTTGCGGCGCAGACGACGCGCGACCGCGCCCGTGGTGCCTGAACCGAAGAAGGGATCGAGCACGAGATCGCCTGGGTTGGAGGCTGACAGAAGCACGCGCGCCAGCAGGGCTTCAGGCTTCTGGGTCGGATGGGTCTTGCGCCCCTGCGCATCCTTCAACCGCTCGCCGCCGGTGCAGATCGGCAGGAACCAGTCGGAACGCACCTGACAATCCTCATTGCCCGCCTTCAGCGCATCATAGTTGAAGGTGTAGCTCTTGGCGGTCGCGTCTCTGGAAGCCCAGATCATCGTCTCGTGGGCGTTGGTGAACCGACGTCCGCGGAAATTCGGCATCGGATTGGCCTTGCGCCAGACGATGTCGTTCAGAATCCAGAAGCCCAGATCCTGCATGATCGCGCCGACGCGGAAAATGTTGTGATAGGAGCCGATGACGAAAATAGTCGCGTCCGGCTTCATGATGCGGCGCGCTTGCGTCAACCACTTGCGTGTGAAGTCGTCGTAATCGGCGAAGCTGGCGAATTTGTCCCAGTCATCGTCCACCGCATCGACGACGCTCTGGTCGGGGCGCGAAAGCGCCCCTTCCAGTTGCAGGTTGTATGGCGGGTCGGCGAAGATCAGATCCACGCTCGCCTTGGGCAGTCTGGCGAGTTCGGCCAGACAGTCTCCGATGATGATTTCATCTTCGGGGACGGATTCGCGCACGGCGGGGAGCCGGGCCGTCATCCCGTTACGCGAGACCTGAATCCGGGATTTCGAGCCGGCTACACCGGCGTGAGCGATACGCATTTACATACACCGGTTACACAACTGACACGGCGACTATGGTCCGCGCCTGGTGAAGACCGGTTTAAGAGCGTGAGAAAAAACCTGTCCCTTTTTCGAACGCGCCAAAACGAAACAGCGCTGCAAGGGGCATCGTTTACAGATTGAAGAGATTTGGCGTTTCGATGCGGGGCGCAGTCTCGCCCGCCGCTGCGCGCACGGGCGCGAAACTGTAGCGGTGATAGGGGCATGGGCCGTAGGTTCGCAGGGCGGCCAGATGGGCGGGCGCGCCATAGCCCATATGTTCGGCGAATCCATAGAGAGGATAGGCTTCGTGCAGGCGCTCCATCAGGCGGTCGCGGGTGACCTTGGCGATGATGGAGGCGGCGGAGATGGAGATGCTGATGGCGTCTCCCTTCACGATGGTCTGCACGGGGCAGGGGGCGTCGCGCGGGGCGGCGTTTCCGTCAATGAGCGCATGGGCCGGGGGCAGGGCCAGCGCCTGCAGGGCCCGCCGCATGGCCAGAAAGGTCGCGTTGCGAATGTTGACGCGGTCGATCTCCTGCGCGCTCGCCATGCCCAGGCCCACCGCCAGCGCCCGGGCGCAGATCAGTTCGAATAATTCGTTCCGCGCGGCTCTGGACAGTTTTTTTGAATCGTTCAGCCCCCGCACCGGCTTCTTGGGGTCGAGGATGACCGCAGCCGCCGTGACCGGGCCCGCCAGGGGCCCCCGTCCGGCCTCATCGACCCCAGCCACCGGCCAGACTCCAGACGCCAACAGCGATTTTTCATGGCGAAAATGGGGGCGGGTCATGTTCTGCTTCCTGCGACCACGGAGGTGGCTGCGCGACAAAATCTGCGCCTGTGAGCCAAGTCTTGTCAAAGTTTTTACCAAGTTTTGCGGTAATGCTCAGAAATACCTACGATTCTCGCATAAATCTCATCCCGAGGCAGGCCCCTTCGCCAGCACAGCGCGCATAAGGACCAAGGATTATGGAAGCAGGCAAAGAAGGTACGGAAGTCAAGGACGGCGTCACAGAGGCTGCTGTCGCAAGCGCGTCGCAACCAGCCGCCGTCGAGACTCTGAATGAGCCGGAAAATGATCGCAATCCGGTTTTTGAACAGTTGGTGTCTGGCGACAGCGATATCGTTGGCCTTGTCGCCTATTCGATTTACAAGCAACACAAGCGCGATTGGTTGATCGCTTTCAAGAGCGCCAAGGGCCGCGCGCCCACGGAGGACGAATCGATCGCCTATATCATCGGCGAGAGCACGCCGCGCCGCCTTGCGACCTTCCGCCATCTGGCGCAGGCGACTCTGGACGGGCGCGGGCTTGATGTGGCCATGGGGTCGGAGCAGGCCCAGGGGCTTGCCGCAAGCGCCCCCCAGCGCAGCTATCCCATCGCCCAGCGCCCGCAGTCCGCAGTGGTGGCGCGTGAATTCATGGGCGTTAATCCCATGGTCAGTTACGCCGGTTTGGGCGTCGTGGCCATATTGGCCTTCTATCTGCTGTTCCGTTTTGGTCTGCCGATCGCTGGCCGCTGATTTCAGCCGCTAGAACAGGCTCATTTGCCCGCCTGGCCGCACTGGCCGGGTGAAGAGATCCGTGCGCAGACGCGTGCGGGTCTCATTGAAGCCTAGTCGCTGGGCGGCGAGTTCGAAACGCCGCCCTGTGATGCCCGCATAGGGTCCCGTGCCGGTCATGCGATTGCCCCAGGTCGCGTCATAGACCTTGCCCTCGCGCATGGAGCGCATGAGGTTCATCACCCGGCGGTATTTGTCGGGGGCATTTTCCAGCAGCCATTCGCCGAAGATGTCCTGCACTTCCAGGGGCAGGCGCAGCATGACATAGCCTGCGTCCCGCGCGCCCGCCTCATGGGCCCGCTCCAGAATCGTTTCGATCTCGCTATCGGTCACTCCGGGGATGATCGGCGCCACCATCACGGTCGTGGGAATGCCCGCCGCGCTCAACTGGCGGATCGCCTCCAGTCGCCGCTCCGGCGTCGAGGCGCGGGGCTCCATGCCGCGCGCCAGCCTGCGATCGAAGGTGGTGATGGAGAGGGCGACCCTCGCCAGCCCCTTCGCCGCCATGGGCGCCAGAAGGTCGATGTCGCGGGCGCACAGGGCCGATTTGGTGGTGATGCCCACGGGATGATTGGCCTTCGCCAGCACCTCCAGCACCTCGCGCATGATGCGATGGCGGCGCTCGACGGGTTGATAGGGGTCCGTGTTCGTGCCGATGGCGATGACCTTGGGGGTATAGTTGGGGGCGGAGATCTCGTGTTCGAGCAGGGCCGCTGCGCCCTCCTTCACGAAGAGGCGCGTCTCGAAATCAAGCCCCGGCGAGAGCCCCATGAAGGCGTGGGTGGGGCGAGCGTAGCAGTAGACGCAGCCATGCTCGCAGCCCCGGTAGGGATTGATGGAGCGGTCGAAGGGGATGTCGGGCGAATCGTTGCGGGTGATGATGGTCTTGGGTCGCTCCAGGGTGATTTCGGTGCGCACCGGCGCCAGCGCCTCCTGGGTCTCCAGAGCGCCCCAGCCATCGTCCACCTGCTCGCGCGCCTGCCGCTCGAACCGGCCCGAGCGGTTGGTGGCGGCTCCCCGTCCAGAGCGCCGCTCGGTGGGGACCTTGGGTGGCGGATCTTCCGCAAAGCTGTCTGCGGAATATTCGGGCGCGGGGTCGCCTCCCTGTTCCCAGAGGTCATGGGGATCCGGATACGAGGCTGTAGCTTTACCTTTGTCGCCTGCTCTGCGCAGCATGTGCCGCCTGTTCTCTTCGCCGCCTTCGCGTACAAAACGCGAACAAGAGAACGGATACGGAACATGATTTGTGGCGTCAATATGGCTGTGGATAAATCTGTGCAGAACTCAAGTGTCCCGCGGCGCCAAAGTTGATATAGGTCGCCGATGCTCTCCGCTATCGTGCTCGCCGCAGATCGTTCCCTTCCCCAATCCGCTTCCTCCGAAGCGGTGGTGCGGACCCTGTCCGCGCTGGTGACGGCGGCCATCGAGGGGCTTGTGCGGGACGTGACGCTGGCTTGCGGCGAAGAAAGCCTGGAGCTGCGCAAGATCGCCGATCACGCGGGCTGCGAGATTGCGGAGGCGGTGGATCCTTCGGGCGCCATTGCGGCGGGGCTCGCCAGCGCGCGGGGCGATCTGCTGCTGGTGCTGCGGGCGGGCTATGCGCCGCAAGCGGGCTTCATCGAGGAAATCGCGGACATGTTCCAGCGCGCCACGCGGCCTGACGCACTGCGCTTCCGCACTGTTCCAGATAGCTTTTTGACGCGTCTGGCGCCCGGCCTCGCCTCCGTTCAGGGGCTGGTGGCCAAGCGCTCGGTCCTTCACGCCGCAAGCCCGGACTTCGCCACGCTGGTCAGCAGGGCTGGCGCTGCGCCTACCGCCCGCGCCCGTCTGCGCCGGGTCGACTAGCCTTCAGGCCCTGGCCTTGCCGCGCTTCAGGTGCTCGTCGAGCCTGGGCATGATCTCCACGAAATTGCAGGGCCGGTAGCGGTAGTCGAGCTGCTGGGCCAGAATGCCGTCCCAGGCGTCCTTGCAGGCGCCCGGCGATCCCGGCAGCACGAAGATATAGGTCGCGCCCGCCACCCCGCCCGTGGCGCGGGACTGGATCGTGGAGGTCCCGATCTTGTCGTAGCTGATCCTGTGGAAAACTGTGGAAAACCCGTCCATCCGCTTCTCCAGCAGCGGCTCGATGGCCTCTGGCGTCACGTCGCGCCCGGTGAAGCCGGTGCCGCCGGTGGAGATGATCACATCCACATCTGGGTCGTCGATCCAGGCCCGCACCTGCGCCTGGATCGCCTCCACATCGTCAGTGACGATGGCGCGGTCGGCCAGCTTGTGGCCGGCCTTGGTCAGGCGGTCCACGAGGGTGGAGCCGGATTTGTCATCCTCGAACTGGCGGGTGTCCGACACCGTCAGTACGGCGATTTTCAGGGCTACGAAGGGGAGGCTCTCGTCGATTCCGGGCATGATCACCTTGCGGATGCGTTGGCGGCTGTGTTGGCGAATGTGTTGCAGGCGTCCACCTGCCCGGTCTTCAGGCCCTTCTGGAACCAGTTGACCCGCTGGGCTGAGGAGCCGTGGGTAAAGCTGTCGGGCACGGCGTAGCCGCGCGAGGCCTTTTGCAGGCGGTCGTCGCCGATGGCGGTGGCGGTGGCGATGGCTTTTTCGACGTCGCCCTGTTCGATGATCCGCCATTTGCGGTCTGCGTTGGCCGCCCAGACGCCCGCAAGGCAATCGGCCATGAGTTCGACGCGCACGGACAGGCTGTTGGCCTGGGCCTGGGAGGACGCCTGCTGCTGGGCGCGTTGAACACGCGGCAGCACGCCCAGGAGGTTTTCGATGTGGTGTCCCATTTCGTGGGCGATCACATAGGCATAGGCGAAGTCGCCGCCACCCCCCAGCTTGGCCTTCATGTCGTTGAAGAAGGAGGTGTCGAGATAGATCTTGCCATCGTTGGGGCAATAGAAGGGCCCCATGGCCGACTGCGCCGCGCCGCAACCCGAACGGGTGGCGCCGGAAAACAGCACCAGCGGCGCCGCCTTGAAGCGGATCTGTTTCTGCGCCGGGAGAATATCGCTCCAGACGTCCTCGTTCTGGGCGAGCACGGCCGAGACGAAGCGGCCAGTCTGGTCCGTGGGCGGCGTGCTGGGCTGACGGGGCTGCGCCTGCTGGCGCTGTTCATATTGGGGCTGGCTGCGACCGACCCCCGCCATCTCGGCGCCGCTGATGAGCAGGCGCGGATCAATGCCCAGCATATAGCCGATGAGCCCCAGCACGATCACCGTGCCGATGCCCAGCCCGCCGCCGCTGAAGGGCAGGCCCGCGACGCCCACGTCTCCCTCGTCCCCGCGACGGTCCTCGACATTCGCCGACTGTCGGAAATCTTCCCATCTCATCGAAGCAATCTCCTGCCGGAGCATTATGTAGGCAAAGACGGCGTGGAAGGGTAGGGGCGCCCTTCACAGGGCCGCGTCGAGGGCCTTGCGGATCTCGATGAGGTCCCGCCAGACAAGCTGCTTGTTTCTGGACGCGCGCAGCAAATAGCTCGGGGCCAGGGTTGCGATGGCGCGGATGGGCTCGCCGCCCTTGCGGGGCAGTTCCTGCCAGAGGCCCCGGTTGTGGATCACGCTGCCCTTGAGGCCCATGAGCGTCTGCGTGGGCGCATCGCCCAGACAAACGAGGAGGGCCGGTTGGATGAGCTCTATCTGGCGCATCAGAAAGGGCAGGCAGACCGAGATTTCCTGAGCCGTCGCCGGGCGTTTGCCGGGGACGCGCCAGGGCAGCAGGTTGGTCAGCCAGACCGTTTTGCGGTCCAGCTTGATGGCCTTCAGCATGTGCTCCAGCAGGCGGCCCGGAGGCCCGGTGAAGGGCAGGCCCTGCCGGTCGTCCTCATCCCCCGGCGCCTCGGCGATGAACATGATTCGCGATTTGGGGTCGCCATCGGCGAAGACCAGGTTGGTCGCAGTGCGCTTGAGGATGCAGCCGTCGAAAGCCATGAGTTCGGCGCGCACCTCGTCCAGCGTCGTGGCCCTTGCCGCGCTTTCGCGCGCCGCCTTGATCGCAGCCTCCACGGACAGGGCGGCGGCGGCGTCCACGTTGCGCCCGGGATTGGCGGCGGCGCTGAAGGTCTGGGGCGCGCGGGCCTGTCTTGGCGCCTCTCTGGGCGGTTCTTGCGGGGCGGCGACCGGGGCCGGTCTGGCGACCTCCATGAAGCGGTTCTGGGGCTCTTCGGCGATGGCGATGTCCACGCCCATGTCCACATACCACCGCAGGAGGGCGGCGAGCTGGGCATGGTCGAGATCGGTCGAGGGAGCCTGATGGAGCGACATGGCCTCAATCTAGCGCCTGCGGCGGAAAAGCGCGAGGGCGCAAGCCCCCTTGGTGGCGGGCGCAGGTCACGCTAAGAGGGAAATCTGACCTTTTTTCCGCCGGGCCCTGCGTCCGGCGTCACTGGAGCATTCTGGAATGGCTGGCGCCCCTGAGGATCTGCCCCCCCGCGAGAGCATGGATTTTGATGTGGTCATCGTGGGCGCTGGCCCCTCGGGCCTCGCCGCCGCCATCCGCCTGAAACAGGTAGCGCCTGACCTGAGCGTGGTCGTGGTGGAGAAGGGCTCGGAAGTGGGGGCCCATATCCTCTCCGGCGCGGTCATCGACCCAGTAGGCCTCGACAGTCTGCTGCCCGATTGGCGCGAGGATCCCGACCGGCCCCTGACCACAGAGGTCACCGAGGACCGGTTCTATCTGCTGGGTCCGGCGGGCGGGCTTCGCCTGCCCAACATCATGATGCCCAAGCTCATGGATAACCACGGGAATTTCGTGGGCTCGCTGGGCAACGTCTGCCGCTGGCTGGCGACCCGGGCGGAAGCCCTGGGCGTCGAGATCTACCCCGGCTTCGCCGCCGCCGAAGTGCTCTACGGCGAGGCTGGCGAAGTGGTCGGCGTCGCCACCGGCGACATGGGCGTCAACCGGGAGGGCGAGGCCACCCCCGCCTTCACGCGCGGCATGGAGCTGCGCGGCAAATATACCTTCTTCGGCGAGGGCGCGCGCGGGTCGCTCACCAAGACGCTCGTGGAGCGGTTCGGCCTGGCCGAGGGGCGCGATCCCCAGAAATACGGCATCGGCCTGAAGGAGCTGTGGCAGCTTGATCCCGCCAGGCACCAGCCCGGCCTGGTGCAGCACAGTTTCGGCTGGCCGCTGGACCAGCGCACCGGGGGCGGGTCCTTCCTCTATCATCTGGAGGATGGTCTGGCGGTGGTGGGCTTCGTGGTGCATCTCAACTACGAGAATCCCACGCTCTCGCCCTTCGACGAGTTCCAGCGTTTCAAGACCCATCCCATGATCGCCCCGACCTTCGAGGGGGCCAAGCGCCTCTCTTACGGCGCGCGCGCCATCACCGAGGGCGGCTGGCAGTCCGTGCCCAAGCTCAGCTTCCCCGGCGGGGTGCTGCTGGGCTGCGCGGCGGGCTTCGTAAATGTGCCGCGCATCAAGGGCTCCCACAATGCGATCCTGTCGGGCATGCTCGCCGCCGAAGAGGCGGCCCAGGCCATCGCTGCGGGCCGCGCCAATGACGAGTTGATCAAGGTCGAGGAAAAATGGCGCGCCGGCGCCATCGGCAAGGATCTCGTCAAAGTGCGCAATGTGAAGCCGCTCTGGTCGAAATTCGGCACAATCGCGGGCGTCATGCTCGGCGGGCTCGACATGTGGACCAACGAGCTTTTCGGTTTCTCGCTGTTCGGCACGCTGCATCACGGCAAGCCCGATCACGCGACCCTCAAACCCCTCTCGCAGGTGACGCCCATCGTCTACCCCAAGCCCGATGGCGTGATCTCCTTCGACAAGCTCTCCTCGGTGTTCATCTCCAACACTAATCACGAGGAAAACCAGCCGATCCATCTGCGCCTGAAAGACCCCGCGGCGCCCGTGCGCGACAACCTGCCCATGTTCGGCGAGCCGGCGCGGCTCTATTGCCCGGCGGGGGTCTATGAGGTGGTCTATGACGACGAGGCCGCGAAGAAAGATCCGCGCTTCGTCATCAACGCGCAGAACTGCGTCCACTGCAAGACTTGCGACATCAAGGACCCCGCCCAGAACATCACCTGGACGACCCCGGAGGGCGGCGGCGGGCCGAACTATCCGAATATGTGAGGCTGGCGCAGGCGCTTTTGCGTGTTTATGATGGTCTCTAAGATTCCGGCTATGACGCCGGGAGGGGATAGGCCATGTCGATTCAGGATTCCGCCAAACAGTCCATGCAGCTCGCCCGCAAGCTGCCGCCCGAGATCATCATCATGGTGGGGTGCCTCATTGGCGTGCTGACCTTCGGGCCGCGCTCGGCCATTGGCGTGTTTCAGCTGCCGATCCTGAAGGAATGGGGCTGGGGCAGCGACGTCTTCTCCTACGCCATGGCGGTTCAGTATCTTCTGTGGGGCGCTGGGCAGCCCTTCGCCGGAGCCTTGGCCGACAAATACGGCTCCGCGCGGGTCTTGACCGGCGGCTGCCTGCTTTACGGGGCGGGCCTCATCCTGATGGCCTATTCCTCGACGCCGACGAGCTTCACCATTACGGCTGGCGTGATCATGGGGCTCGGCCTGTCGGGCTGCTCCTTCAACATGGTCATCGGCGCCCTGATGAAGCTGGTGCCCGAGAACCTGCGCACCATCGCCTTCGGCCTTGGCACGGCGGCGGGCTCCTTCGGCCAGTTTCTCTTCTCGCCCGTCTCGGGCGGCATGGTCAGTGGGTTTGGCTGGCAGTTCACCACCATCGCCTTCGGCATCATGATGTTCTGCGTCATTCCCCTGACCCGCATGGTCGCCAGCGCGCCCCTCGATAACAGCCTGACGGCGAGCGGCCAGCGCCAGCAATCCTTCGGCGAGGCGCTGAAGGAGGCGTTCAGTCATCGCTCCTACAACCTGCTGGTGATCGGCTTCTTCACCTGCGGCTTCCAGCTCGCCTTCGTCACCGTGCATTTCCAGAAATATATCGTGGAGGCCGGCATCGCGCCGGAGGTGGGCTACTGGGCCTTTGCGCTGGTGGGCCTGTGCAATATCGTGGGGTCGATCTCATCGGGCTATCTGTCGGGCAGATTCCCCAAGCGCTATGTGCTGTCGGGCATCTATTTCTCGCGGGCGCTGGTGACCGTGCTGTTCATCGCGCTGCCCGCGACGCCCTTCACCACCTATCTCTTCGGCGCCCTCACCGGCCTGCTCTGGCTCTCCACGGTGCCGCCGACCTCCTCGCTGATCGGCGTGATGTTCGGCACCCGTTATTTCTCCATGCTCTATGGCTTCGCCTTTTTCTCCCATCAGGTCGGCGGCTTCATCGCCCTCATGCTGGCGGGCTGGCTGCGGGAGGCCACGGGCTCCTACTACGCCATGTGGCTGCTCTCGATTTTCTTTGGCGTGTTCTCTGCGCTCGTGAACCTGCCGATCGTCGAGAAGCCTGTCATACGTAAGGAGGGGATGGCCCCGGCTTGACGGGAGGCCCCTGCGCCATGAGATGATCCGCGCAGCAAAGCGGGGATCATCATGGCGACCTTCAAGGCCATTCGCATAGACAAATCAGAGGCGGGCTATCAGGCCGCCTTCGCGGATTTCGACGACGCCGATCTGATGAATGGCGACGTGACCGTGCGGGTCACCCATTCCACGGTCAATTACAAGGACGGCCTCGCCGTCACCGGCAAATCGCCGGTCGTGCGACGCTTTCCCATGATCCCCGGCATTGATTTTGCGGGGATCGTGGAGGCCTCCACCCATCCCGCCTGGAAGGTCGGCGACGAGGTCATTCTCAACGGTTGGGGCCTTGGCGAAACCCATCTCGGCGGCTATGCGCAAAAGGCCCGCGTGAAGGGCGACTGGCTCGTGCCGCTGCCCCAGGGCCTCACCTGCGCCCAGGCCATGGCCATCGGCACGGCGGGCTATACGGCCATGCTGAGCGTGCTGGCGCTTGAGCTGCATGGGCTTAGCCCCGCCATGGGCCCCGCCATTGTCACGGGCGCTGCGGGCGGCGTGGGCTCCATCGCGGTCGCCCTGCTGGCCAAGGCGGGCTGGCGGGTCATCGCCTCCACCGGACGCCCGCAGGAGGCGGACTGGCTGAAGTCGCTCGGCGCAGCCGAGGTCCTCGACCGCAGCGAACTTTCCGCCCCCGGCCGTCCGCTGGGCAAGGAGCGCTGGGCCGCGGGCGTCGATTCCGTGGGCTCCCACACCCTCGCCAATGTGCTGGCCCAGACCAGCTATGGCGGAGCGGTGGCGGCCTGCGGCCTCGCGCAGGGCATGGACCTGCCCGCCACCGTGGCGCCCTTCATCCTGCGCGGCGTGTCGCTGCTGGGGATCGACAGCGTCATGTGTCCCAAGCCTCGGCGAATGGCCGCCTGGGCGCGCCTCGCCAGCGATCTGGATGCGGACAAGCTCGCCAGCTTGACCACAAATGTTCCCTTCGACGCCGCGCTCGATACGGCGCGTTCCATTCTGGAAGGCAAGATCCGGGGTCGGGTCGTGGTGGAGATCGGTTGAGGGCGGGGAACTACGGCTCACCTTCCGGCGTTCTTTCGCCGAGGAGCTTGAGCCATGACCACAGTCCCGAAAAAGCACGACACTCGTGAATGGAAATGGGGCGACGCAGCCATGCGCTCGCAAGCCGACGCCAGCGTCGAGCGGCGTTGGCCCGGCGAGGAGCGCCCGCGTGAGCCCAGCCGCCTTGAGCGCTCGGCCCGCATGCGCTCCGCAAGGTTGCTGGAGCCTTCACGCCGGACCCTGCGCCCGCTCTGAGCCCCCCTTTCAAAGAGATCGCCATGAGCATCGCTTTTCTGAGGGACCCCGAGGGCGAAACCCTGGAGGACATCCCCGAACGCCCCATAAGCCCCCATCGCAATCTGGTGACGCCCGAGGGGTTCGCCCAGATCGAGCGCGAAGTGGCGCGGCTCGAGGCGGCCTTCTCGGTCGCGCAGAAGGCGGCGGCCGACAAGGGTGAGGAAGAGGACCGGCTCAATCTGCTGCGCATCGGGCGGGATCTGCGCTACTGGATGGCGCGCCGCTCCTCCGCCGAACTGGTGCCGCCGATCAAGGACAGCGGCAAGGTGCATTTCGGCAGCACGGTGGTGATCGAGCGTGAGGACGGGCGCCGCCAGCGCTGGCGCATCGTGGGCGAGGACGAGGCCGACCCCTCTCAGCAAACCATCTCCTATGTCTCGCCGCTGGCTCGCGCCCTCGTGAACAAGGTGGTGGGCGATGTGGTCGAGGTGAACCAACTCGATGTGGAGGTGGTGGAGATCCAGTGACCGCCATGGACGGCGCGGCCCCCCGCAGTTAGCATTGCGCCGACAACGGGGGAAATCATCATGGATCGTCGCAGCTTCGCCGCAGGTCTGGCCGCAAGCCTCGCACTGCCCACCCTGGCGCGGGCGCAAAGCAGCTGGCCGCAAGGCCGCAACATGCGGCTCATCGTACCCTTCGCGGCTGGCGGCGCCACGGACATCATCGCCCGCATCATGGCCGACAAGCTCGGGCAGATGTGGAATTGCAGCATCGTGGTCGACAACAAGGGCGGCGCGGGTGGCAATATCGGCACGGAGGCGGCGGCGCGGGCCGAGCCCAATGGAGAGACCTTTCTGCTGGTCTCCGTGGGCCTCGCCACCAACCCCTACCTTTATCCCAAGCTGGGCTATGATCCCGTGGGAGATTTCGCCCCGGTGTCGCTGGTGGCCATGGTCCCCAACATGCTCATCGCGGGCAAGCATCTGCCGGTGAAAAACGTGGCGGAGCTGATCGCCTATGGCAAGGCCAATCCGGGCAAGCTCACCTATGCCTCCTCGGGGGTGGGCACCTCGATCCATCTCTCGGGCGAATTGTTCAAGAAGCTGACTGGCGTCGAGATGACCCATGTGCCCTATCGCGGCAGCGCGCCGGCCATTCAGGACATCATGGGCGGGCGCGTGGATGTGATGTTCGACAATATCACCTCATCGCTGGCGCAGGTGCGCGGCGGCGCCCTGAACGGCCTCGCCATCACCACCGCCAAGCGCTCCCCCTTCGCCCCCGAATTGCCACCCATCGCGGATGCTGTGCCGGGCTATGACGTGTCCTCCTGGTTCGCACTCTTCGCGCCGAAGAAGACGCCGCCGGAGATGGTGACGCGCATGGCGGCGGACACCAGGATCGCGCTGACGGACCCGGGCGTGAAATCCCGCCTTGACGCCCTTGCCGCCGAATCCGTGGGCTCCACACCCGCCGAACTCGCCGCCTTTCTGGCGAAGGAGAGCGATACCTGGGGCAAGCTGATCAGGGATCAGGGCGGAGTAGGGCCGATCACATTTTCGTCGAGATGGGCGAAGGATGGCGAAAGGCGCCGCTTTGCAGCTATAAGGGCCGCGATCCATTCGAGGCGTCAAGTCAAAGGGAAGAACCACCATGCGCAATCTCCTGTCCGCCGCGCTTCTCGCGGCCTCGGCCATCACAGGGTCAACGGCCATGGCGCAGACGCGCACCCTCGAAGTCATCGTTTTCGCGGGCGCCAGCGCCATGCCGATCTATGTGGCGCAGGACAAGGGGTTCTTCGCCAAGGAGGGGCTCACCGTGAATGTCACGGCGACCCCCAGCTCCGGCTTCCAGATGAGCAATCTCATCAATGGCAAATTCGACATCGCAGGCACCGCTGCGGACAATATGATCGCCTATCAGGAGGGGCAGGGGACAGCGGCCGTGCAGGGGCCGGTGGATCTGATCATGGTGATGGGCGGGTCCTCCACCGAGCTTGCGCTGATGGCGCAGCCCACCATCAAGACCATCGGCGAATTGAAGGGCAAGCAATTCGCTCTCGACTCCCTCTCCACCGGCTACGCCTTCGTGCTGCGCAAGATGCTGCAGAAAAACGGCTTGCAGCCCAGCGATTATGAATTCGTCGCGGTGGGCGGCACGCGCGAGCGGCTGGAATCCTTGAAAGAAGGCAAGATGGCAGCCGCCCTCGTCAGCGAGCCCTTCACCACGCAGGCGAAGAATGCGGGCTATACCTTCCTTGGCGAGGCCGTCTCTTCGGTCGGGCCCTATCTCGCCAGCGTGCAGATCACCAATCGCGCCTGGGCCAAGCAGAACGAGGCCGCCATGGTGGGCTATCTGCGCGCCCTCGTGAACGCCATCGATTGGCTTTATGACGAGAAGAACACCGACGAGGCCGTGAAGATTCTGGCGGCGAAAGTCAATACGTCAGAGGCTGTGGCGCGCCCCTCGACCATCGGCGTCACCAAGGGGCAGGCGGCGCTGGCGCGCAAAGGCGCGTTTGACGTCGAGGGCCTGCGCACCGTTCTCGCCGTGCGCGAGGAATTCTCCGAGCCGAAGAAGAAGATGGGCGCTCCGGAAAAATATTTCGACCTGAGCTACTACAACAAGGCGATCGGGAAATAGCGAGACTTCTACGGGACTTGCCCCAGGGGGCGAAGTTCGACAATGTGGCGCGCTCCGTCATGCGGGGCGTCAGGGATAAACCCGACTGTGAGGCGATGATGAATCCTGTTTCGAAAATCATGGCGCTGGCTGGCGCCGCCGTGCTGGGCCTCATGGGGAGCGCCGCGCAGGCGCAGACCGCCTGGCCCACAAGGACCGTGAAGCTGATTGTTCCTTTCGCGCCGGGCGCCGGCGCCGACATCGGCGCGCGCCTTGCGGCGGATCTTCTGACACGCAAATGGGGCCAGCCGGTCGTCGTCGAGAACCGGCCGGGCGGCGACAGCCTCATCGCCATTCGCGCGGTGATCGGCGATAACAACGATCACCAGTTCCTCTTCACCCCTAGCGGCAATTTCACGCCCCATCCCTATCGCCATGAAAAGCTCGGCTATGTGCGCGAGCGCGATCTGCTGCCCGTGGCGCGCTTCTCCAACACCATTCTTGTCGTCGGCGCCTCCGAGATGCTCGGGGTGAAAACCATCGGCGAGTTTGTCGATCTCGCCAAAAAGAAGCCCGGCGAAATGAATGTGATGGTCGTGCCAGGCATCACGGAACTGGTGTGGGACAATTTCACCACCACGCTCAATCTGCAGATCACCAAGGTGCCCTTCACCAATCTGACGGCGGGCGCGGCTGAAATGGTGACGAACCGCATTCAGGCCGCCATGACGGCGCTGGCCATCCAGCAGCCGGTGTTGCAGGGCAAGGGCGCACGTCTTCTCGCCGTCACTAGCCGTAACCGCGTGGACATTCTGAAGGATGTTCCCACGGTGATCGAAGGCGGCGTGCCTTCGCTTGAGCTGGAAGGCCTCGTGGGCGCCTTCGCGGCGCCGAGCCTGACGGCTGAGCTGCGCAAGCGCATCGGCGATGACATCGCCGCCGTCGCCCGCGACCCCGAAATCGCCGCCAAGCTGGTCTCCAGCGGCCAGGTCCCGAACCCCGGCGGCGCCGAGGAATTCTCCGCTGACATCCTGCGCCAGGAAGCCCAGGTCGCCGCCATGGCGAAGGTGGTCGGGCTGAAGAAGATGGATTGAGGCGAGTGGCGGCGCGCAGCTATGGCGCGCCGCACGCTTTCTCAGCCGAACATCTTGATCGCGGCCTTCGCGACCTGCTCGCCCTGGTGGTGGGCGCCGGCCAGATCAATCGCGGAAGGCTTGCGTGAGCCATCGCCGCCCGCGATGGTCGTCGCGCCATAGGGTGCGCCGCCCACGATTTCATCCATGCTCATCTGGCCCTGGAAGCTGTAGGGCAGCCCTACGATCATCATGCCGAAATGCAGAAGATTGGTGATGATCGAGAACAGCGTCGTTTCCTGCCCGCCATGCTGCGTGGCCGAGCTGGAGAAGGCCGCGCCGATCTTGCCATTCAAGGCGCCGCGCGCCCAAAGACCGCCCGCCTGATCAAGAAACGCCGCCATCTGCGAGGACATGCGGCCAAACCGCGTGCCGGTTCCAACAATGATCGCGTCGTAATGTTCGAGATCGGCTATCGTGGCGACGGGGGCGGCCTGATCGAGTTTGAAATGCGATTTTTGCGCGATGTCCAGCGGTACGGTCTCCGCCACACGCTTTACATCGACATGAGCGCCCGCGCTGCGCGCGCCAGTCGCAATGGCCTCCGCCATGGTTTCGATATGTCCGTAGGTGGAGTAATAAAGCACAAGAACCTTGGCCATGATGTTTTCCTTTTTGGGGTCAGGGGAGATCGAAGAGAAGGATCTCGGTGTTTGCTTCGGTCGCCGTAATCGATACGACCGCTTCAGTCTCGATGGCGAATCCGTCGCCGGCTTCGCCCGCAAAGCCGTTGATCGCGGCGCCTCCGCGCACCAGTTGCACCCATGCCTTGCGGCCCGGGTTCAGTCTGTGTTCAACACCGTCGCCGCTGTTCAGCAGGGCCGCAAAGATGTCTGCATCCTGATGGAGCAGGACAGATCCATCCCGCCCGGTCTTCGATGCGATGAGGCGCAGGCGGCCAAGCTTTTCAGCTTCCACAAAGGTCTGCTGGTCATAACGGGGTAGGATGTTGGGCCGGTCCGGGATGATCCAGATTTGCAGGAAGTGTACCGGATCGACCTTCGAGTGGTTGAACTCGCTGTGGCGAATGCCTGTTCCCGCCGACATGATCTGCACATCGCCGGGCCGGATGACCGAGCCTGTGCCGATGCTGTCCTTGTGCTCGAGCGCGCCTTCGATGACGTAAGAGAGAATCTCCATGTCGCGATGGCCATGCTCGCCAAAGCCCGCGCCCGGTTGCACCCGATCTTCATTGATCACGCGCAAGGGGCCAAAGCCCATGTGCGCGGGATCGTGGTAGCCCGCGAAGGAGAAGCTGTGAAAGCTGTTCAGCCACCCGTGGTCCGCATGGCCGCGAGAAAGGGCTGGTCGAGGGATCGTGGACATGGGCGTTTTCCTCCGTGGGATCAGATCTCGCGTCCGATCAAGGCGTCAAGCGAATAGCGTCCGCCGCCGCGGATCACGAAGGAAAGCGCCGCGAGGCCCCAGAACAGGGGATATTCGAAGCCGCCGCTGGTCCAGAAGAAGCCCAGCGACAGGTGAACCAGAACCGTGGCGACCGCCATCAGTCCAAACACGAGGGCGGCGACAGGGCGTGTGAGCAGGCCCGCCGCGAGCATCAGGCCGCCGAAGAACTCGATGAGGCCGGTGACCAGGGCCAGAGAGGCGGGCAGTCCCAGTTGGCTGGCGAAGAACTGGCCGGTCGCCTCCAGGCCATAGGCGCCGAACCAGCCAAAGAGCTTCTGCGCCCCATGGGGAACCAGAAGCAGGCCGGTGGCGACGCGCACGAGCGGTTCGCCCAGAGGCGTCAACGCCTGCGTGGCGACATGAAGCGCGGGGATGAGAGGCTTGGCGGGGATGGGCTGGACAAATGACATGGGAGGCTCCGGGGGAGAGGACAGATGCGTCCTTCGATGGGTCACATTTACCGCTGGCGAGTTTGTGGAACAATGGATATAAACAGAACCTGTCTGTTCCTTATTAAGCAACAATATGAACCGCCTCTCCGCCATCGAATCCTTCGTCAGGGTTGCAGAGCTGAAGTCGTTTTCAGAGGCGGCCACCCGGCTCAACACCTCCAAATCCGTGGTCAGTCGGCATGTGGCCGCTCTGGAAGCCCAATTGGGCCTGCGTCTTTTCCACCGCACCACGCGGGCGATCACGCTGACCGAGGCGGGCCGGGGCTATTTCGAGCGCGTGTCGCAAATACTCCTCGACCTGCAGGACGCCGACCAAGCCGTCAGCCACTTGCAGGTGACCCCTCGGGGTCGCCTGAAGGTCAGCGCGCCCATGAGCTTTGGCTTTCTGCATCTCGCGCCTGCACTGGCGGACTTTCTCGCTGAGTATCCCGATCTTGCGGTCGATGTGACCATGAGCGACCGCTTCGTGGATCTGGTGGAGGAGGGCTTCGATCTGGCGGTGCGGATCGGCACGCTCGCCGATTCAAGCCTCATCGCGAAGAAGATCGCGCCCATTCGCCGGGTCATCTGCGCCAGCCCGGACTATCTGCGGGCGCATGGAACGCCCGTCGTCCCGCAGGACCTTCGCGCGCATCAATGCCTGTGCAACAGCAATCAGCCGGGGGCGCGCGAATGGCGCTTCACCATGCCCGACGGCAAGCCTGTGAGCGTGCCGGTGAATGGCAGGCTGGTGTTGAACAATGGCGATGCGCTTCGCGTGGCGGCGCTGAATCATCTGGGGTTCATCGATCTTCCCACCTTCATCGTGGGCGCAGACCTCAAGGCCGGGACCTTGGTGAGCGTGCTCGACGCCCATGCGCCGCAGATCCTGACGCTGCACGCCGTTTATTCCCATGCGCGTCATCTGTCCCCGAAAGTGCGCGCCTTCATCGACTTTCTGGCGAGCCGGTTCGGCCCGCGCCCCTATTGGGATCATGCGGGCTAGAGAGGGAAACCTGCGTCAGGCCAGCAGGGGCTCCACTCAACGCCGCCAGCGATCTCGCAGGGCGGGCCTGCATACATATCCATCAGTTGCGAAAAACGGCCTAACCAAGGTGCAGGCTTTGCCCAGGCAAAGGGCAGTCAAGCCCTTGACTCCCCACCATGCCTGCATGACCTTCGGCATCCTGTCTTCGCCTGCGCCGCAGCGTGGGCTTTTCATCACCGGAGGCTCTCCATGACCATCGCCCGCGCCCTTCGTGCGCCACTTGCCGCGCTTGCGCTTCTGGGGCTCTCGAGCGCCGCCTCGCTTGTCGTCACCCGCGCGGCGCAGGCGCAGGCTTTCCCCAACAAACCCGTGCGGTTGGTGCTGCCCTATTCGCCAGGCGGCATCATCGATTATGTCGGCCGCACCATGGCGCAAGCGCTCACGGGCGCGCTGGGTCAGCCGGTGGTGGCGGAGAATCGTCCGGGCGCTGGCGGCATCACCGGCACGGATTCGGTCGCCCGCTCGCCCGCCGATGGCTACACCCTGGTGCTGATGGATCCCGCCATCGTCATCAACCCGACCCTGCAGCCCTCCATGCCCTATGATCTCTTCAAGCAGTTGAAGACGGTCTCGATCATTTCCTCCTCGCCGGAGGTGTTGGTTGTGTCGCCTGAACTGCCGATCAAGAGCGTCAGCGACCTCATCGCCTATGGCAAGGCCAATCCGGCCAAGCTGAATTTCGCCTCGGCGGGCATCGGCACCACGCCCCATCTGGCAGGCGAATTGTTCCAGCAGCGCACGGGCGTGGTCGCGACCCATATTCCCTACAAGAGCATTGGCCAGTCCTATCCTGACCTCATGAGCAACAAGGTGCAGTTCGCCTTCTCCAGCATTGCGGGGGCGCTGCCCTTCACCAACGATAACCGGGTGCGCGCCATCGCGACCACGGGCAAGACGCGCAGCCTTGTTTATCCCGATGCGCCCACGGTCGATGAGGCCGGGCTCAAGGGCTTCGAGGTAGATCTGTGGTTGGGCGTCTTCGCCCCCACAGGCACGCCTGCCGAGGCCATGGACAAACTCAATGGCGCCATGAAGACCGTGCTGAAAGACCCTGAACTTCTGAAGGCGCTGGCCAAGGTCGGCGTGGAGCCGCGCGGCACCACCGGCGCCGAGGGCGACGCCTTCCTGCAGGCCGAATTCGGCAAATGGAAGAAGGTGATCGAGGACGGCAACATCAAGGAAAACTGATGAAACCCCTCATTCGCGCGCCCAGGGACTTCTGGTCCGGGCTGATGTTTCTGTCTTTCGCCGCCCTCACGCTCGTCACCGCCAGCGGCTATTCCATGGGGCGGGGCGGGCGCATGGGCCCGGGCTATTTTCCGACCATGCTGGGATGGTTGCTGGCGTTTCTTGGCCTCATCCTGCTCATTCGTTCCTTCGCCCTCACGGGGGAGGCGATTGAGCGGATCAAGATCCGCCCGCTGGTGGCGCTGATCGGTTGCGTGCTGTTCTTCGCGGTGACGATCAACCCGCTGGGCCTCCTGATCTCGCTGACCATCACGACCTTCCTCAGCGCCTTTGCGGGCGATGAGGTGCGCATCGGCGAGACCATCGCCCTGAGCATTGGCCTCACCCTGCTTTCGCTCGTCATCTTTGTCCTCATCCTGGGCTTGCCCCTGCCTGTCTGGCCGAGCCTTTAGGAAGTCCCATGATGGATGTGTTTTCCAATATCTGGCTGGGGCTCAGCGTCGCGGTCACGGTCAAGAATCTCGCCTACTGCCTTATCGGTTCGTTCCTGGGCACGGTCGTGGGCGTCTTGCCTGGCATTGGCCCCGTGACGACGGTGGCCATGCTGATGCCCATCTCCTTCACGCTGGAGCCGACCTCCGCGCTTATCATGCTCGCGGGCATCTATTACGGGGCGCAATATGGCGGCTCCACCACCGCCATTCTCATCAACATCCCCGGGGAAGCCTCCTCCGTCGTCACCAGCCTCGATGGCTACCAGATGGCGCGGCAGGGCCGGGCTGGTCCCGCCCTTGGAATCGCGGCTTTGGGCTCGTTCTTCGCGGGTACGGTCGCCACTTTCGTCATCGCCTTCGGCGCGCCGCCCTTGGCCAAACTCGCCTTGCAATTCGGGCCTGCGGAGTATTTTTCCCTCATGCTCTGCGGCCTTGTGGCGGCGATCGTGCTGGCGAGGGGCTCCATCATCAAGGCCATCGCCATGGTCTTGCTGGGACTCTTGTTCGGCCTCTCCGGTTCGGACGTGAACTCCGGCATCAGGCGCTTCACCTTCGGCTTTCAGGGACTGGCGGATGGCATCGAATTCGTCGCGCTCTCCATGGCGATCTATGGCGTCTCTGAAGTCATCGTGAACCTCGAGAAGAAGGCGGACGAAACCTTCACCACCGCCTCCGTTGGCAGCGTGTGGCCCTCCTGGGCGGATCTGCGCTACTGCCTCCCCTCCGTGTTGCGTGGCACGACGCTGGGTTCGGTGCTGGGCGTCTTGCCCGGCGGCGGCGCGCTGCTGGCCTCCTTCTCCGCCTATACGCTGGAGAAGAAAGTGGCCAAGGCGCCGCGCAATTTCGGCCATGGCGACATTCGCGGCGTGGCGGCGCCGGAGTCCGCCAATAATGCGGGCGCGCAGACCTCGTTCATCCCCATGCTGACGCTGGGCATTCCCTCCAATCCGACCATGGCCCTGATGATCGGCGCCCTGATGGTGCATGGCATAACGCCCGGGCCGCGCGTAATGACGGAACGGCCTGAGCTGTTCTGGGGCATTGTCGCGAGCATGTGGATCGGCAATCTCATGCTGGTGGTGCTCAACCTGCCCATGGTCGGCATCTGGGTGCGCCTGCTGCGCATGCCCTATCGCATGATGTTTCCCGCCATCGTCGGCTTTTGCTGCATCGGCGCCTATACGGTGAATTCCAATGTCACGGACATCGTGGTCATGGCCTTCATCACGCTCTTTGGCTACATCTGCCTGAAGCTCGATTGCGAACCGGCTCCGCTGATCCTGGGCTTCGTGCTGGGGCCGTTGATGGAGGAGAACCTGCGCCGGGGCCTGCTGATCTCGCGCGGCGATCCCATGATCTTTCTCAACACGCCCATCAGTCTGGGTTTTCTCATCGTCGCCGCCTTGCTGCTTCTGGTTGTGGCCGCCCCCGCGATCCGGCAAAAGCGCGAGGAAGCTTTAGTGGAGTAGGGGCTTCGTTTTGAATTTGGAGCTTGTTCCATTATGAACAGGCTCCATTCAAAACCCAGGGCATGACCATGAGCGACGACACACGCGACAGCAACGGCGCGATCCTCAGGGATGGCGACAGCGTCACGCTGATCAAGGACCTCAAGGTCAAGGGAACCTCGATCACCCTCAAGCGCGGCACGCTGGTGAAGAACATTCGCCTGACGGACGATGTGGAGGAGATCGAGTGCAACGCCGAAAAGGTTAAGGGCCTCGTGCTGAAGACGGCCTTTCTGAAGAAGGCGTAATTCGCCCTACTCAAACAAAAACGGGATTCCCTTCCGGAAATCCCGCCTCATGATCTCAGCCGGTCAAACCCGTCTCAGAACAGATCCCCCATGCCCTTGCCCTCATCCACCGGACCTTCGTAAAGCTCGGGCTCCATGCGGGTGACGGCGCCTTCCTTGGCGAGGGTCTCTTCGAACTCCTGGCGCAGATGGGGATCTTCCTCATGGTAGGGAATGGCGCTGCCGCCCTTCTTGAGGTCGATGGCGCCATAGTCCATCAGGGCTTCGCCGGGCACGCCTGGCTTGCGGGCGCGCTGGTTGTTGGCGCCGAACCAGGCGGTCAGCCGCAGCGGGTCTTTCGAGACGCCGAAGTGCTGATGGAACCAGTCGCCCGTCATGGGCGCGGCGCTGACCATGCCGCCGAATTCATACTCCTGACGCATCACCATGTCGGCCTTGCCCGCCTGCCAGGGCTGGGTGCCCAGCACGTCGGGCCAGGTATAGGTGAAGCCCTTGCCCTTCAGGCAGATCAGCACGGCGGCGGAGGCATGTTTATGGGCCTTCGAATAGCGCCCGGTCTCGTGCTGGCCCACCCACGAATAGAAGCGCTGGCCCGCCATATAGGGCTCCATGCGCCGGTAGCCGGGGGAGCGCCTGTTGTCGAGGGGCAGTTCGGCGGTCACCACATCGGGAATGAAGTTGGTGCGGCGCATGGCCAGGCCCCGGATGGGATCGGGCTCGATGTCGTCGCCGGGCTTGAAATAGTCCTCGTTCCCCGCATAGCGATCAGTGAAATTGAAGGGGCAATCGAAGACGAAGCGCGGATTGTCGATGAGGTTCATGATGTTCGGCGCCGTG
>CANGTC010000025.1 GCA_947456505.1 Beijerinckiaceae bacterium | reverse complement strand
GGGGCCTCCATTGCGCCTGACTTCTCGATGTTCTTGTCGTTCATGCTCTACCTCCAATTGATCAGAAAGTAGCGCTCAACGATGTCTCAGAAAACCGTGCTCCAGCCCACCCGAAACGTCCACAGCATTCGTCGCGGCCTCCGCAACTTGCGAGGGAATAGAAGTCATCACACGGGCGTTGACGCCGAAGCCCGCCTCCTTGAAGAAACCATAGGCGTCGGCGAGATAAATGCCGGCATCCGTGGCGCCGCCAAGCGATGCGTAGGATACTTCCCGGGTTACGGAGGCTGCCGGAGTTGGAGCGATCATCTGCGGACGCAGGAACGCGTAAGCGAGAGCGCCAAAGGCCAAGCCAAGCGCACTGAGCGTTATCAGCCTTATATTCATGATCTCTCCCCGCATTTGTTTTTTACGCCACAAGGTCAGCCTGGCGACCGCGCGAGGTCAAAACTTGTAATCGCCTTGTACGAGTCCATGATAGCGCGAATCTCAGCGCGCGGCATGACCTCCTCGATGGAGGCGAACCCATCGGGCGCCCTCTGCTCAACCATGGTGACGATCCGCTCCGGGCCACCCGCCCTGTTCTGCCGAACGATCTCCGCAGTCTTTGGCCGCCGCTCCTCATCATAGGCGCGCAAGGCCTCATCTATATCAGCCGATGCGCCAAGGCGAATGGCGAGTTCGCCCGCGTCGAGGATCGCCTGCGATGCGCCATTGGAGCCCAGGGGATACATGGGATGAGCGGCGTCACCCAGCAGCGTGGCGCGTCCATGGGTCCAGCGTGGCAGGGGATCGCGGTCAACCATCGGGAACTCGAAGACCGCCTCAGCGCCTTTGAACAGGGCGGGGAAATCCATCCAGTCGAACCGCCATTTGGCGTAACGCGGCAGAAAGTCCTCCAGATCGCCTCGTTTGTTCCAGTCTTCGCGGGGAAATCCCTGGGAGGCGTCAACGAAGAAGCGGGCCGCCCAATTGGTCAACGAACGTCCCCGGTCGAAATAGGATTTGGACATGGGATAGCCAATGACCGTTTGGCGACCGCCCACCATGAACTGGGCGCGGCCTCCCAGAAATTGCGGGGTATCGGTCGAAGCCCGGAATATGATTGCGCCATTCCAAACTGCAGGCCCCTCGTCGGGATAGAAGGTCTCGCGAACCCGTGAATGGATGCCATCGGCGCCAATCAGCAAGTCACCACGCTCAGCGCCCAAGGCGGCGCCCGAATTGCGATCTATAAAGTGGGCGATAACGCCCTCGCCCGCAGCGCTCTCAAAATTCTGGAGGTGATGACCAAGACGAATATTGCTTGCGCCAATCCGCTCCCGCGCGATTTCCAGCAGGGCCAACTGCATCTGACCGCGATGAATGCTGATCTGTGGCCACTTGGCGCCTGCAGCCAGGCCACGCGGCTCCGTGCAGATGTGTTGTCCAAGATGATTGAAGAAGGCCTGCTCGCTGGTCGCCACGCCAAGATCAAGCAGGGCTTCCATAAGTCCGAGTTCATCCAGGCGCCGAACGCTATGGGGTTGAACATTGATGCCCACGCCAAGAGGCTTGATCTCACGAACGCTCTCGAACACCACAGGCTCGACGCCGATCCGCGCGAGTTCCATCGCGGTCACAAGCCCGCCGATCCCTCCCCCGATGATGAGCGCTTTCATGCTTCCTCCCGGAATTATGGCACTGTCGGCAAACCTTGACTGCCAGCAGGGCCCTATTGCCGAAACGCCGCCGCCTCAAGTAAGCGCCATTAGCCTTATAGGGCCCGGAATCAGGTCTACCTTCACGGAAGCGATTCATGCAAATTGCCTCATCGCAGACGCCAGTCTTGCAAGCTTGGCGACAGAAACCACTCGAAGCCGGCATCTAGCTTAACCCCCAGAGCGCGGGGCCATGAAACGCAACCTTAACAATCCGACCACAGAGGCTCGCCTGGAATTACCCCTGCCTTCTCCCGATCATTGAGCAGGAATAGCCCGATGATAGCCCCCCATATAACTATCTCCGGGTTGAGACTGCCATCCCGCCACAACTTGGGGATCATAAGCATAAAGCGACGGCACGCCTGCGATGGGGACGGCGTAATACTGATCATAAAACAATCTTGCGAGAGCGCGGTATTGCTCTGCGCGCTGCCCCTGATCCACCTCGGCTCTTATGGAATTCGCCAACTCATCGATTTCCTTTTTCTCGGCGACTGAGTTGTAGCGCGCCGTCGTCATGAGCCAGGTGTCCATCGCGCCGATCGGTTCATGCATGGGGCGAGGACCAAAACCCTGCGCCCAGGTGACCCAGGGCGTCTTTCGCGGGCCCCCGACATTGGCGGCATAGTTGCCGAAATCGATGGGCCGCCGCTTGATTTTAAGTCCGAGATTACGCTCCCAAAAACCGGCTACGACTTCGCTGACGTCGACCATTTCAGAACGTCCGACCCAGGGCATTAAAAGCATCTCGAATTCCCGCGCAAACCCATTCCCATAGCCGGCTTCCGCCATCAGGCGTTTGGCCTCTGCCGGATCATAGGGATAGGGTTGCATGTCTGCGGCGACAAAGTCCGAGCCCGGAACGAAAAAGGGCGTCACCGCCGGGACCCCCTCCCCTTCAAATACGCCCTCGATGATCGCCTGTTTGTCCACCGCAAGATTGAGCGCGCGGCGCACCAGAAGGGCCTTTTTCTGGCTCAGGGGATCATTGTAGTCACCGACCCAAGGCACATTGGCGTCAAATGTATCCCGGTTCGCCAACAACTGTCCGCCCAGTTGCACATGATAAATGGAGGCGAAAGGCAATTTGATAAATTTCATGCCGGAGGCTTCCGCCTCACGCTTTAACTTGAAGGGGACTTCCGTAACATTGATTTCTCCTGCCCGCAGCATGGCGAGCCGCGCGGATTGGTCAGGGATACGGCGCAACTCCAGCGTCTTGAAACGAGCGCTTTCCTTCCAATGGTCAGGCACAGCCTCAAAGGTTACGGAAACCTGACGCTTATGTTCGACAAATTTATAGGGACCAGACCCCATGGGTTTGGCGGCGGCCTCCTTTTCGCCAATGCGCTCGACATAGGACTTCGAGACGACGCCGAATGCGGAATTGCCGAAACGGCCGAGGAAAGTGACATCGCTTTGCTTGAGATTGAAAACGATTTCATAGGGATTGACGATCTGCACGGCGTCGACGAGCGCCGCAAACACTGGTTTCGAAGAATTCACCGACCGATCGGTGACATACATCTCAAATGAATATTTAACGTCCTCTGCGGTCACCTCGCTTCCATCATGGAATCTGGCGCCCTTATGAAGAAAAAAGCGCCAACGCTTTCCAGCATCCTCCACTTCGTAACGATCAGCCAACAAAGGGCGATACTCACCCGTGATCGGATCTGAATCGATGAGCGATTCATATATAGCGCCAAGGACAACCCAGCCTTCTCTTCCTGCTTCCAGCCACGGCAAGTAATTTTCCGCAGTGCCCAGCGAAGGCAAACCAATGCTCAACTTGCTTTTGGAGCCGCCTGCCACGACTGGCGGCGCGGACGACGCCTGCTTGGGTGACGCGGTTTTCGTATCGCTCTGATTGCAGGCCACAAGGATGACGCAGGCCAGAGCTGCGAAGGCGGAACGAAAGATAGCTGTGCAAGACATGATGTCGACAACCTCGCTGACCTATCGCCCCCTTCCATTGAAAACGGTGACGCATAGGCTGCGCGTCGGGTTTTTGAAGGCGTATTCAAGTTTATATCAAGCTGATGCGCGCAGAAAGAGCTTATGAAATCTTCTTGTTTGAATTCCCTTGTTTTTAACTCCCGTGTTCTTTACCGGGGCCCCTCGCGCATCGACGTTTCAACATCTACCGCAGGCTTCGGGAAGCGACCCGGGCGGCGAGCCGATTTGCGCCGGCGCAAAACAAAGCCCCCAGCAAACGCTTGATCGCAGGCGATAACGGTCCCTATACTCCAAAGCAGCGCCCCGAGAAAAAGTGCGCAAGATGTCAGGAGGACACGGGATGACCATCGACCGACGTAAATTGCTCGCTGGCGGCGCTGGCGTAGCGGCGCTGACCGCCGCGCCCGCTCAAGCGCAAACGAAACGCACTGTAAAATGGGATTATGACGCGGATATAGTCGTGATCGGCGCGGGCGCCACAGGCCTGCCGGCTGCGCTCGTCGCGCACGAGG
This sequence comes from Beijerinckiaceae bacterium, assembly GCA_947456505.1. GTDB lineage: Bacteria > Pseudomonadota > Alphaproteobacteria > Rhizobiales > Beijerinckiaceae > Terripilifer. Next base: position 28,076 of record CANGTC010000025.1, on the reverse strand, counting down.
CCGGGTCGAAGGTCATCCTCGTCGAAGCAGAAAGTCATCTGGGTGGCCATGCGATCTGCAGCGGCGGCAATCTTCCCCTTGGCGGCGGGACCAGTTTCCAGAAAAAGTGGGGCGTGAAAGACTCCCCGGATCTCCTCTTCCAGGATCTGACCGACTGGTCGGTGACAAGCGCCAATGGCTCCACAGATTATCGTTTCAACGACCGGGAAATCATACGCGCCTACGCTGACAATAACGTCGCCACCCATGACTTTCTGGTTTCGCACGGCGTCGTCCTCGTGGACAAGGCGCCTGATACGCGTGGCGGAAATTCGGTCGGCTCTTCAGTGCCGAGGGAAATGCACTGCGCCCCCGTGGACTGGCCCCTCATTCAGACCGGCAAACCGGCCAAACCTGAAGACAGGCTGACGATTTCCACGGGCAATGGCCTGATGCACCCGTTGATCGCAGCCGCGCGAAAAGCGGGCATTAAAATCCTCACCTCCCACAAGATGAAATCAATTCATCGCCAGAATGGGAAATCGGGACCGGTGACGGGGATCATGGCTGAAGCCAATGGACGTCCTGTCCATATAAGGGCGCGCAAGGCGGTTATTCTGGGGACAGGCGGGTCAACCTCCAATGTCCAGTTCCGGCGCATGTTCGATCCGCGACTGACCGAGGAATATTGCGGCGTAGCTGGCACCCCATGGTCTTACCAGGACGCTAGCGGCGAAATAGCCGGCATGGAGATCGGCGCCGCCCTTTGGGGACTTGCCAACAACACCGGGGAATTTGGATCCGGCATCACAAAGCCAGGAACCATTGGTGGACAATATGGCTATGTGAATCTCCGCTTCTTTCCGGGTAGCGAGGTCTTTGACAAAGCCCGCGCGACGGGCCTCCCCGTGAAGGATTGGCAGGATGTCATTACCGTCAATATGCTAGGAAAACGCTTTTATGATGAAACGGGACCACAATTCGCCTCGGACAATTATGGCGTCAATAAAGATTACGTGCCGAACTCTTATCTCAACGCCAAGAATCTGAAATGGAACCCGCGAAATTATCTCAACGCCGCCATGGCGGGCATTGGCGATGGTCATAATGGCGGCGGCCCAATCTGGGCCATCTTCGACGCCGATGCGGTGACGCGTGAAAAGTGGGATGTGAATCCTCCCAACACGGATCCCGCCAATGGCTTCTTCTTCAGCGCCAACACGCTGGGTGAGCTCGCGCAGAAAATCAAAATGAAATATCAACGCCTGCCGATGCCGCCTGAAAACCTGGAAGCCGAAGTCGCGCGTTACAATTCCTTCGTCGATTCCGGCAAGGATGATGATTTTGGCAAGCCCAAACCACTCTATAAAATCGCCAAAGCGCCATTTTACGCCGCTTGGGCGACGCCTGTCCTCCATGACACGCGCGCTGGCCTTCGCATCAACGCAAAATGTCAGGTCGTCGATATGGCCGGGGAAGTCATTCCCGGTCTCTATTGCGGTGGCGAGTCCGCAGGCGGCTTCAGTTTGCATGGACTGGCGCGCGCTACATGCCAAGGCTTCATAGCCGGAACAAACGCGGCCAAGGAACCACGGCGCGCCTGAAGCAGAAGGCGCTACGCTGATCGCTTAAGGGAGAGAAGCCGACAAAGCCTCTCTACTCGATGCATACATGTCGCTAAAGCCCTTGAAGCGCGCCATAAAAAAGGACGAACGCTCGGCGCTCACTTGCCTGCAAAAGCGCCCAGAATATAGTCAGCGACCGCTTCTATCTCGCGACGCGTCAAAGGCGTCGAATGAGGATCGGGGGGCCGGTCTGAGCCTACATCCGCGGATTTCATGCCATAACAGGGCGTATCATCGTCATAGGCGTATTTGTCGAAATGGGGCATTTCCGTGCCGGGGCGCCCGCAGGCGATCACCTCGGCGAGCTGTAGCTTGTTGAGCATGGTCTGGCGCAAGTTGGCGGCGGCGCCTGGGGAGCGCGGATCGCCGCGCCCATCGCCTTCAGCGCCATGGCAGAATTTGCAGTCCGCCTTGTCCTGAAACAGGCGTTGCCCAAAGGAGACGTCCTGCGCGCTCGTCGGGGTCGAAACGGAGACGCTGGCCAGACAAAAAACGGCTGACAGCAAGGCGTATGAGAGGCGTCCGGATTTCATAGCAGCGACCAAATCCTTGCATGGATAAATCTGTTCCGACGCGGGGACACGGATTTGCAACCCCGCGTCGGAGGGTGGAGCTCAGAGCCCGAAGACCCATAGCATGGTCTGGTTGCGCTGTTCTTTCAACTCCGGCGAGTTGACGTTCTTGCCGCGAGCGATGGGGCTGAGGCCCGAGAGGATCGCGAGATATTGCTTGCCGCCGACCTCGAATGTCATGGGCGGCGCATTGAAGCCCGTTCCCACATTGATCTTCCAGACCTGCTCCAGCGTCTCGTCATCAAAGGCGATGAAGGAGCCGTCGTTGAAGCCGGTGAAGACCAGCCCACCGGCGGTCGACAGCGCCCCCGAATAATCCGCATAGGGGATCTTCACTTTCTTCTTGATGTCGCCGGTCAGCGGATCGGCGATGGAGAATTCGGTCTCCCAGCGCTCCGCAACCTTATAGGCGCCGCCCTTCCAGTCCCCCGCCTTGTTGCTGAGCTCGGGGCGCAGGGTAATGTCGGCGCAGACTGTCAGCGCGGGGATATAGACCATCTTGGTGCGCTGGCTGTAGCTCGAGGGCCAGAAATTGTTACCGCCCGATGGGGACGGGCACATTTTCCGGGTCGGCTTGTCTGGCGTCTGGTTGGCGACGCCCGCATAGGTCTGGATATCCTTGGTCGGATCGTAGTCGAGCGGCTTGCCGGTTTTCTGGTCAATGCCCTTGGTCCAGTTCACATTGTCCAGATAGGGCTTGGCGAGCAGCGACTGGCCGTTTGCGCGCTCATAGGTATAGAGGAAGCCATTGCGGCCGGAATGGGTCACCAGCGTCCGTTTCTGCCCATTCATGGTCGCGTCGAACATGATGTGGCTGCCGACCTCATCATAGTCCCACATATCGCCGGGCGTGAACTGGAAGTACCAGTTCATCTTGCCATCGTCCGGATTGTAGGAAATGGCGCTGTTGGTGAAGAGGTTGTCGCCGGGGCGATAGGTGGGGTCGAACATGGGAACTGGATTGCCCGAGCCCCAGATCGTCTGGTTGGTCGCGACATCATAGGTGCCTGTCACCCACATGGCGCCGCCGCCCGTTTTCGAGGCGTTGTTCTTGTCTTTCCAGGTCTCGCTGCCCGGCTCGCCCGGCGCCGGGATGATGTAGCGCCGCCAGACCTCCTTGCCGGTGGCGGCGTCCAGACTGGCGATCCAGTCACGCACGCCCCGGTCGCCGCCTGCGGCGCCGATCAAGATCTTGTCCTTGATCGCCAGAGGGGCTGCGGTGATCTGCAGGTCCGGCTGATCGTGAAGATTGGTCTCCCAGACCACCTTGCCGGTGTCCTTGTTGGTGGCGATGACCCGCGAAGGACTATTGGCGACCGAGATCACCAGATTGCCCCAAAGGGCCGCGCCACGATTGGAAAGAGGAAGCTTCTCCTGACCGGGATCCATGCGCCAGAGAATGCGCCCGGTCTCCCCGGAGCGCACGTCGATCTTGTAGACGACGCCCCATTGGTCAACGAGATACATATAGCCGTCTTCGACCAGCGGGGTCGCCTGAAGGTTTTCGTTGGGCGAGGCGCCGCCGATGGCCACGGCATAAGCGAGCTTCAGGCCCTTCACATTCTGCTTGTTGATCTTTTCAAGTGGCGAGAACCGCTGGCCGTCATAGGTGCGATGGTTCATCAGCCAGTTGCCGGGCTCCGGATTGGCGAGCCGTTGTGGCGTCACCTCGGCGGCGAGAGCCGGTGCGGCGAGCATCACAGCAGCGAGCGCGCCAGTCGCAAGCAAGGCGGCGCGTGAGGGGGTGAGGGATCGCAATTTGGATCGAGACATGATGGGCTCCTCCGATCCGGTCTCTTATGTCTGGGCCGGCGCCTCAATTTACCCGCAATAGGCGGCGCGGCAAGAGGCGTGACGCCAATCCGATCCCTCGGCGCGCGTTTTGTCGGCGATCCTGGGGCAGTTCTGCCGCTAAGCAAGACGAAAACGAAGATCATTCTGGTGTTCTTCGCCATATCCCTCATTTCGGGGGGCCGCCCGAGCCTTGCCATCTGATCGCCCGTCAAACCCGTGGCTATGGCGACATATTGGTTGCCGTCGACCTCATAGGTCATGGGCGGCGCATCGATTCCGACGCGGACATAGATCCCCCGCGCGGGCGTCTGGCTCGCTCGCCATGACAGGGGCGTCGACCGCCAATCCGGTTGCTTTCAAAGCCTTGGCCACCATGGGTTACCCCCCTGATTGAAAGGGTGTTTTATACCCCGCCGGATTTTTAAAGCTGATGCCTGGCGCCCCAAATCAAGCAATGGAGGGCTCCTTACGGAGCCTATTTCAGGCTTGAAATTTGAGCGTCAAGGGACCACATTCAAGGGCACGGCGCTTGCGATATGCGACTGTCGGCTATCATGCCTCCCGGTCCCTCGAAGGACCAAAGAAGAAAAAGGATGAAGCGCATGGGGATCGGGGCGTTCGTTCGACTTTTCGCCATGGGGATTTTCGCACTTACGGCAGGACCGGCGGCGGCCCAGAAGGCGCCCGACCTCTCCCGACCCGCCTCAAGGGAATGGACGACCATCGGGGGCGACTGGTCGGCGTCCCGTTATTCCACGCTGTCAAAGATCACCACGAAAAACGTCAAGAACCTCAAGGCCGCCTGGGCGGTTCATCTGGGGTCTGGGCTAGGCGGCAAGTATTCGCTCGAAGGTACGCCCATCGTGAAGGACGGTGTGATGTATATCGCCTCCGGCAACAATGACGCCTTCGCCTTTGACGCCAAAACCGGCGCGCTGATCTGGGAATACCGCTCCAACATCGAGCAGAACATCAACACCATCTGCTGCGGCTGGGACAATCGCGGCCTCGCCATTGGCGAAGGCAAGATTTTCATGGGTCAGCTGGACGGCAACATGGTGGCGCTCGACGCCAGGACCGGCAAGCGCCTGTGGAAGTCCGAAATCGGCAAGTGGCAGGAAAGCTATACGATCACCAGCGCGCCGCTCTACCACAACGGCGTGCTCTATACGGGCGTATCGGGCGGGGATCGCGGCGCGCGCGGCAAGGTCGTGGCGGTGGACGCCAAAACCGGGAAGATCAACTGGACCTGGTGGACCGTGCCCGCACCCGGCGAATTCGGCAGCAACACCTGGCCCTCTCCCAACGACCCTGATGCCGAACGGGCCAAGGCCTGGACCACCGGCGGATCAAATGTCTGGAACACCCCCGCCATCGACCCTGAACTGGGCATGATTTATTTCTCCACGGGCAATCCGGGCCCTGAGGCTGGCGGCATGGGCATCAACCGCCCTGGCGACAATCTCTTCAGCTCCTCTATTGTCGCGCTGAAGCTTGATGGATCCTACGCGTGGCATTTCCAGATGGTCCATCACGATCTCTGGGATTTCGATTGCCCGAGCCCCGTGGTGCTGTTCGAACAGGTTTATGACGGCAAGAAGCGCAAAGGCGTTGTGGAGGCCTGCAAAACAGGCTGGCTCTACATGCTTGACCGCGCCACCGGGAAGCCGCTGATCGGCATCGACGAGAAGCCGGTGGAGCAGGATGCGCGCGTCGCCACCGCTCCCACCCAGCCCATTCCGCGTGGCGACGCGGTCATGCCGCAATGTCCCCAGCCGCTGGAAGGCTGGAATACGAAATGCATCTTCGGCGTGATCTATGACGAGCCACTGATCATGTCGCCGGGCGGCAATGGCGGGCCGAACTGGGCTCCCATGGCCTACAGCCACCGCACCGGATATTTCTATGTGACGGCGGCGGATCGTCCCCAAAGTCGCATCCTGCGCGGCACCGGCAAGTCCGTTGGGCCGCCCATCGGCGCACGCAACGCCGGGACCTTCACCGCCGTCGATTCCCGCACCAACAAGATCGTATGGCAAAAGAAAATGCCCTACTCCATCGGTCAGGGCTCTGGCGCTCTTGCGACTGCTGGCGGCCTCGTCTTCCACGGCGAGCCCGACGGTCATTTCCAGGCCTATGATGACAAGACCGGCGACCTGCTCTGGCAATTCCAGACCGGCGCCGGCGCCGATGCGCCGGCCATCACCTATGAAATCGACGGCGAACAATTCGTCGCCATCGCCTCGGGCGGCGTCTCCATCCAGACCTCGTCCCAGAATGGCGACATGATCTGGGTGTTCTCGCTCAAGGGAACTCCGGGCGACCGGTTGCAGGCCATGGAGGCGCCCAAACCGCCCCAGACACTGATTGGTCTGACAGGCCCGCTTGAGCGCGCCACCAGGGTCAACCTTGTGGACTACTCCTTCGCCCCCGCGCGGATCACGGTGGCGGCGGGAACGAAGATCACCTTCGCCAATACCGGTAAAGCCCCCCACAACGCCACCTCCTCCCAAGGCGGCGGATGGGACACCGGCATGCTGGAGGGCGGTCAGTCTGCGACGGTGACCTTCAACAAACCGGGAACCTATACCTACACATGCTCGCCACACCCTTTCATGATCGGCGAAGTCGTGGTGACGGGAGCGGAGGTCAAGGGCGCGGCTGCCGTGGTGGTGGACTCACCAGCAGCTGACAAACCCGGCGTCGCAGCGGCGCCCGGCCATGGCGCCGGCGGGCATAACGATCACTGAGGGCTGTCACGGATGGCGCGCAGGCTAATAACCGCGCGCCATCATCTAGTCCGGATCGCCGGTCGAGACATAGGCCCAGAGGGCCTCGATATCCTCGGGTCTCAAAACATCTTCCCATGACGGCATCTGGCGCTTGCCATAAGTCACCGAATTGACAAAGCGTGTGTTCCCGTCCCGAGGAAATTGTCGCAGGTCGATCCCCCATTGGGGATTGCGCATGCGGGCGCCATGACAGGTCTGGCAATTCTCAGCGAAAAGCGCAGCGCCCTTCGCTACGAGCTCCGGCGATGAAGCGCCTGATTGCGCCACCGCCACACCTGATGACAGCAGGCTCAGGGCTGCGAACCCTGAACCAGCCAGATATGCGCCGATCCGCATGACCTCAATCTTTCATCAAGGCGAAAGTCCAGACGGACCCACCGGTATTGGCGACATCGGCGACCTTCATGACACGATTCAGGACGCCGCCTGTTCCGGACATGATCGTCACATATTGCTTGCCCTTGACCGTATAGGTGATGGCGGGCGCGTTGATGCCGGAGCCGGTCTTGAACTTCCAGAGTTCTTTGCCGTTCGATTGATCCAGCGCGATGAAGTCACCATTCAGGCGACCCGTGAAAAGCAGGCCGCCATCGGTGGCCAACATGCCGGCGGAGATGTAGGTTTCCCGCACAGGCGTCTTCCAGACGGCCTTGCCTGTTACAGGGTCAAACGCCATGTGATAGCCCCACGGCTCACCATTCGGCGGCGTGCGGAAGCTGGTTTCAATGCCGGTTGAACCCGCCCCCAGTTTGAAATCGACTTTGGTGTATTTCATGATGCGCGAACTTTCCCACGCATTCACATAAATCAGGCCGGTTTTGGGATTGAAGGCTGTGAGCGAGGCGTTTGTGCCGCGTGCGGGGAAAACCTCAACCGTTTCGCCCTTCATCGCCCGCTCAAGCACGTCCGTCAACACGGGACGACCCGTCTTGAGGTCGATATGGCTGGCCCAATTGACCTTCACGAAGGGATGGGCGGCGATCAGCTTTCCGTTGGTACGGTCAATCACATACATGAAGCCGTTTTTATTGGCGCTGATCAGCGCTTTGCGTTTCACCCCGGCGACGGTCAGGTCGGCAAGAACAGGCTCGGCTGTTCCATCGAAATCGTAGCTTTCGTTGGGGATATATTGGTAGTGCCAAACCCGCTCGCCTGTCTTCGGACGGATCGCCACGACGCTTGCGGTGTAGAGACTGTCATTGCCCCCGCGATAAATCGGATTATAGGGCTCAGCGTTGCCCGTGCCCCAATAAACCAGATCGAGTTCAGGGTCGTAGGACCCGTTCTGCCAGGTCGCCCCACCACCATATTTCCAGGCGTCTGGAATATCCTTCGGCCAGGTCTCGGAGCCAGGTTCGCCGGGGGCGGGAATATTGTAGTGGGTCCAGAGGTTCTGGCCCGTTTCAGGATCCCAACCCTTCAGAAAGCCGCGCGTGGTGCGGTCGCCGCCCGCCATGCCGGTGATGATCACGCCATTGGCGACAAGGGGAGCGATGATGCCGGTGTAGCCCTCTTTGAAATCCGCGAACTTTTGCCGCCAGACTTCCTTGCCCGTCTTCATGTCGAGCGCGATGACGAAGCAATCGATGGTCTCGCGGTAGAGCTTGCCATTATAGATGGTCGCTCCACCGCGCATGTTCAGGCCAGCGCTGCTCATGCGCGCGGCGGCCCGGTCATAGTCAACGGGGGTCGCCCAGATCTTGGCGCCGGTCTCCACATCAAAGGCGAAGGTGCCATTGCCGTTCACCACATACATGACGCCATTGTAAATGGTCGGTTGCGCCAACTCGCCCTGATCGTTGCTCACGCTGGCGCTCCAGACGGGAACCAGACGCTTGACGTTCTTGGGGGTGATCTGCTTCAGTGGGCTATATTGATTGAGACGGTATCCCATGCCGAAAGTCGGCACATTTTCGGTGTTCTTGCCGCTTTCAATAAGTTCTTGAGCCGTCTGCGCCATCGCCACGCCGCTCAACAGGCAAAAGGCGACTGTCATCGCTGCTTTCATGTCTTCCCCCCTCTTTACCCAATGGCCAGATCGTTCATTAGTCCGGTTTGGCAAATCATGCGCCCCAGTCAGAGAAATGACAAGAGACACCGCAGCGCGGGCATGCTCATTTCGAGGATGCCGGCCGACCCGATGACGCAACGCCGCAAGACTTTCGCAATTGCAGCAAAATGATTACCCCCTTTCGCCGGAAAGGCATCTTCACAACGGCGCAAGAGCAAAACTTTCCGCTTCCTGAAGCGAGGCAATAAAGTTATTCTTGAGAAAAGGGATGGAAACAGGAGCGGTGGTCGCAAGACGCCGGGGTTCGTTTTTGCGGCATCGTTTGCTTTCACTTCTGCTAGCGCTCGGCTGCGCATACGTCGACCCGGCGTCCGCGCAAGAAACGGACGCGCCCCGGGGAGACGGTCGCATCCTGGATATTGTCGGCTCGTCCCCATTGGGTGGCGCTCAATCCCTGTCGAGGGCGCCCGCCAATGTGCAATCGCTGGATAGCGCCGACCTCACGCAAGGCGCGGCGGGCGTGGCGGGAGCCCTGGACCGACGCATCCCCAGCGTTGGACTGACGGCGACGACGGGGAATGATCTGCAGCCAGGCATAAACTACAGGGGTTTTGAGGCCTCACCCAATCCGGGGGCGCCACAGGGCGTCGCGGTCTACCAAAACGGCGTGCGCGTCAACGAAGCCTTCGGCGATAGCGTCAACTGGGATTTCATCCCGGCAAACGCGGTCGAGCGCGCGGATGTGGGCGGCAACAATCCGACCTTTGGCCTGAATGCGCTGGGTGGCGCAGTGCGGTTGAAAATGAAGGATGGTTTCAATTATCGCGGAGCGGAGGCCGAAGCCGAGGGGGGGAGCTACGGACGGTTCGCCACCGGCCTGCAATTCGGCAAGCAGGTGGATAACGCCGCGACCTATGGGGCGCTGGAGACTCTCCGCGATGGCGGATTTCGCCAGAGTGGAACCTCCAACATAAAGCGCTTCTATGGCGACATAGGTTTTATGCATGATGCGGGCGAGACGCATTTGAGCCTTTCCGCCGCCAAGAACAGCTTCGGAGCCAGCGCCGCCGCTCCGACCGAGTTGCTTCAGAAGAACTGGAGCGCGATCTACACCTCACCACAATCAACCCACCAGCGCATGGTGATGGCGAACCTCACCAGCCGCCTGCGCCCCAGCGCTTCCTGGACCATCGACGCGAACGCCTATCTGCGCGGATTTGAGCGAAACCACACGGATGGCAACACAACCGAGGTGCGGGGTTGCGGCGACGGATATCTATACTTCGGAGACTGTGGTGATCAGGTTCCCGCGAATGGCCTCACCGGCGTTCAACTGGCGGACACGTTCAACGGCGCGCAACTCGGTCAAATCGACCGAACCCGCACCCAATCGCGCACCATGGGCGCCGCCGTTCAGGCGACAAACTCGGATCCTTTTCTGGCGCGTGGCAACAGACTGCAATTCGGTCTCAGCCTTGATTATGCGACGACCAGCTTCGACGCACGCAGCGAACTCGGCCTCATCGGGCCGGACTTTCGGGTTGCAGGAACCGGAATTTTATTGGGGCCGTCGGGAGATCCAACCTCCATTGGTCCGGTGCTTCTCAACGCCAATTCGCTGAATGCGGGCGTCTGGATCAGCGACACGCTGGATCTAACCAAAGACCTCTCCGCCACCCTTGGCGGGCGCTTCAATACGACGACCCTGAAGCTCGCCGATCAACTGGGCGGCGACGTGAGCGGCGTGACCCATGTGCAGCGTTTCAATCCAATGGTGGGACTGACCTACAGGCTGTCGCCTAACCTGCGCGCCTATGTCGGCGCGTCCCAGGCCAGCCGTGCGCCGACCCCCCTGGAACTTGGCTGCGCAAATCCGCAGCGGCCCTGCATCATCGACACCTTTCTTGTCTCGGACCCGCCTCTGAAGCAGGTGATCGCAACGACCTTCGAAACGGGACTGCGCGGAACCATCGCCCTATGGAACGCCGCCTCGCCCGTCACATGGAAGGCTGGTCTCTTCCGGACCGACACGCAGAACGAGATCCTGAATATCCCTAGCGCCATCCAGGGCTTTGGCTATTTCGCCAATGTGGGTGGGGTGCGCAGGCAGGGGCTGGAGCTCGACGCCTCCTGGCATGGGGAGCAGCTCAACATTTTCATGGGATATACATGGCTTGACGCCACGTTCACCGATCCGATGACGCTTTCCTCCCCGAACAATCCGCGCGCAGATCAACAAAATGGGCAGATCCAGGTCATGGCGGGCAATCGCATCCCCATGTCGCCCCGCCATCGTCTGAAGGCGGGGTTTGACTACGCCATCAGCCCGGCCTTCAAAGTGCGGGCGGATATGATCCTTGTGGGCGCGCAATATATGGAAGGCGATGCGGCGAATCTGAATGAACCACTGCCCTCCTATTTCACAGTGAACGGCGGCGCCTCATACCGGATAAACAAGACCTTCGAAGTCTTCGCCAAGGTCGAAAACCTCTTTGACCGCCGATACGCCACCTTCGGAACCTATTTTGACATGGCGCAAATCAGCTCTGCGCATTTCACCGATTCCGGCTCCTTCACCCCGGCGCGGCCGCGCTCCTTTTACCTCGGCGCGCGCGCAACATTCTAACGCCAGGCGTCAGCAGTTCTGCGCCATCACATCCTCGATCTCTCGCCGCAGCGTGGCGATATGGGCGGGCGCATCGAGAAGATTATCATCAAGCTTGACATCTGCGATGATGCGGCTCGGCCTGGCCGCGAAAACCAAGAGGCGACTGGCGACGCTCAGGGCCTCGTCAAAACTATGGGTGACGAGCAGCGTCGTCACAGGGCGAAGCGCAAGCTCGCTTTTGATCTTCTCCTGCAAGCGCGCCGCAAGGGCGCTATCCAGCGAGGCGAAGGGTTCATCCATCAATAGCAAACCCGGTAGAGCCGCCAGCGCCCGCCCGATGCCAACGCGCCGCGCAAGCCCCACGGAAAGCTCGCCCGGAAAATGGTTGCGGTGCGCTGAAATCTCCATGCGCTCGAGGATCCCGTCCAGAACCGCCGCCCCGTCGCTGTCGTCGCGCATCACCAGACGGATATTCTCCTCCACGCTCCGCCAGTTGAGGAGCGTAGGCTCCTGAAACACCATACCGGTGCGCCCTGCCCCCGTGCGACCGATGCGGCCTTCATAATCCGCATCAAGCCCCGCGATCATGCGCAGCAACGTGGACTTGCCGCAACCCGATGGGCCCATGATGGCGAGCGACTCCCCGGGGGCCACCTGAAAGCGCAGGTCAGAAAAAACCTCGATCTGGGAGCCGGACGCGGATTTATAGGCTTTGCGTCTGATGAAGACGTCAAGCGCTTCGGGAGAGCAATCCTGCGATGCGTCTATCAAAGGCTGCACCAGTGACTTTGAGATCGTCGATAAGACGAGCGCCAGACAAAAGAAATAAGACGGCTTGTGAGGAAGGTCAAACAAGGGCCATGATCAAGGACGCGAACTGGGGCCTACCTGTTCAGGCGGCAGGGCGTCTCGGGCTCATCGTCACCGAGTGAGTCAAGCACATCCCTTTGATGAAGAAATCCCTCCATGGGCGCCGCCGCGACCACCGAATATGGAGCCGCCAGCAGGACCGCCTGGCGCAATTGGTGATCCCATGGACGAATGCTCATGGGCTCCCCCTTATTGCCGTCGAAGTAGCCCTCCTTCAAGATGAAGGAACGGCGGGTTTTGAAGTCGACCGATTTTGTCCGCAGCGCAGACTGCGCGATGATCTTGACCGCCATCCACGCGCCCCAGTCCGCGCCGCCCATATGACGGCCTCCGGAGAGACGCGCGAAACGCGTGTTTAGCTGCGGCGCGCCGTTGTGATCCCAGGTCCAGTGCCAGGCGACTGGCTCAAGGTCGATTGCGCCAACCACCGGACGTGGCCTGATGGTGCGATAGGAAACCTCGCGCGCGAAATCGAAATCCGCGTCCGCAACGAAGGTGACGTCCCAATCCCGGTTGATCGCGCTGAGCAGCCCGACATTGTTCTTCTCTCGTTCTCGCGGGTCCGTGCCCGGGGTGAAATCCCGTATGGCGACTATACGTGCGCCGAATTTTTTCGCTGAGCGTTCAAAGGCTGCGGCGGTTTCGACATCGCTTGGGCGTGGTCCGCGCAAAATGAGATAGTCCCGCCATTTTCGAGACACCAGAAATTGCGTGAGCCCATCCATCAACTGGGCGCGGCTGGGCATTGTATGCACAACCTCCGCCGCGCACAGATCCCGCCGCAGGGAATCCTCCGACGCGCTGACATTGAAGAGCAGCACATCTCGCCCTTTGACGGCGGCGGCGACGCGTCGCAGAGCCTCGGCGGGCGCGTCCACCAGAAAGAAGTTCACGCCCTCGTCCGCCGCTTTGAGCACGGCGGCGCTCATCTCCTCTGGGGATTTGACGGAGATCCGCGACATCTGATGATCGGCCCCCATGGCGCGGCTGAGGGCCTTGGCGTCCTCAAGTCCGGCCTGCGCGCCTGCATAGGGGTGATCGCGCGCTTCAAGCACGACCCGGCCATAGGCGCGGATCGGCTCATAACGCGGATCATCCGCCAATTCGACATAGACGATGGGGACAGAAGGACTCTGCTTGCCTGAGGAAGCGCCCTCGGGCGTCTGGGCCCGCGCCATGAGCGGCGCGCTCACCAGAAAGGCAAAAACGAGTTGAAGCAGCCTATTCATCGATGACGACGCCCCAGGGAATACGCCCGACCGGCACGGAACGCGTCGCTTTGCGGCTCGCCACATCGACCAGAGTGATATCGTCGCCGAGCCCATTGGCCACATAGAGCGTCTTCTCATCCTTCGAAAGGGTGATGCCCCAGGCGCGCTTGCCTACAAGCACATAGGCGAGGACATTGCGGGTCGCCACATCCACAAAGGCGATATGGCCCGCATGACCAAGCGTCACAAAGGCGGTCTTGCCATCTCGGGTCATGACGATGCCAACCGGTGTTACGTCCGTCTTGCGCATGCCTTGCGGCAAAAAACTTATTTTTCCACCGGCGGTGAAGGTGGCGCGATCAATGATCCAGACTTCGCCGGACATTTCCGTCGTGACCCACAGCTCCTTGCCGTTGGGCGTCGCCGCAAAACGTCTCGGCCGGGTGCCAACGACCACGTCGTTCATGACTGCGCCGCTTTCGGGATCCACCAGATGCACGAGATCGCCGACTTCGGAGGTGACATAGATGCTCTTGCCATCCTCCTGAATGAAAACGCCCTCGGGTTCCGCGCCCGTTGGCACCTCATGAACAGCGATGCCCTGATCAAGGTCGATCACGGAAAGAGAGGAACCCTCCTCATTGGCGACATAGAGGCGATGGCGCGCCTCATCGAGAGCGAAGGTTTCCGGGCTGGAGCCCGTCGCGATCTTCCGCACGACCATCAAACTGGCGACGTCGATGACATCGATGACGTCATCGTCACCACAGGCCACGTAGAGCAGGGAATGATCCGCATTAAAATGCATATCACGCGGTCGCCGCGACACCTTGAGGTCTTTGACGACGGCGAAGGTCTTGGGATCCAGCACGATTATATTATTGGTCTTCTCATTGCTGACGAAGATCAGCCCCGTGCCAGCAGCGCGTGCAGAGGTCGCACCCAGGGCGCTGAAAAGGCAAGCGCCAGCTAAGACCGACATAAACCACAATCTGCATATGCCGACGGATGGCAAGGGCTCCTCCTGTCACGCCTGTTCGTGAAGTTGCGCAGGGGCCACTCTAGGCCCAACGTCCGGATCCCGGCAAGCGAACTGATGTGGCTTGGCGCGCATCCTATCGCCCGCCTTTCACAGGCAGCAAGGTCGGGGGCATGGGACGAAATTCGATGGTTTGCTGCGCATGCTGCAGCGCATCAATATCGAGACGCTGCATGCCGGACGCCGCCTCAATCGGCGTCCCTTCCAGCGTCCTGGTTTTATCGACCTGATTTTGCGAATCGCGCTGGTCCTGTTGCTTGTCCTCACCGGTCATGCTTTCCGCAGTCCCTTCCTGCGGATTGCCCTGCATGATCTGATCGCGCGCCTTGACGGACTGTTCGGCCAAGGCCCTCTTGTAGGGCACCCGATAGGAACGAGGAACGCCCACGGGAACATTGTTCTCGTCCACCTCCTCCACCCACATATAGATGGCGCCGGGATCAGACAGGCGCGCGTCAGGTTCGACAACCCGCACCCACAGAAGCTGAAACCGATCCGGCAACTTCCCGACGCCCGGCCATCCCAGCAATGCCCGCGTCTCTAAAAAGACATCGACGAAGAAAAATGTGGAGACAATGATGGCGAGGGCCTTCCAGCGCCAACGGACGGATGGCTTGATGACCATCAGGAGCAAAAGGACGCCCATCGCCACATAAGCGATGGAGATAGCCAGCACTTTTGTCAGCATGGCCCTCGCGCTCCCCTACTTCCCGTTGCGACGGACGTTTCGTGTCAACTGAATCAGGGATTTCTCCATCCTGCTCGTGTCGGTGACCGCGCCATCCTTATCGATTTTGAAACGCACAGCGGTCTTTTCATGCCCGGCGTGATCAAGATTGAAGGTGTCGTAATAGATGATTTCCACCTTCGGGTTCAGCTTTTCCACCTTGACCGAGACCGGCACCGGCCTGTTGGTGGCCGCCAGATAGTGGTTCACGTTGACCGTATATTCACCCGCCACAATGCCGCGAATGCTGACTGTTTCCTCGCGAATGGGATTGACGATCTTCTTGCCCGCCGCGACGATGAAATCATTGGCGCCGCCGCGATCATCCCGTTCCAGAACCATGAACCCTGACTCGCGCTCATGGTACCAGACGATATTCCCGACGGGATCCTCCACATAGAGATCGACATCGTCGGGATGATTGTCCGGCCAGACCATCGAAATGATGAATTCGGCTTTTGAATCGACCTTGCCGCTCTTGTCCTCGGGATTGATGGCCAGAAGCGCGATAAAAAACAGAAAGGCCACGACTTGCAGGCCTTTGAACAACATGACCGCGAAAGGATCGAAGGATTCTTCGCGAGGATAATTACCGAAGCTGTCCATCCCGACCCCGTTCGAGCACCGAGACGACGAAAACTTCAGTGAGGTCGGTGGCGAGCGAGAAGAGTTTCGCAGTGGCCTCGTCGAGCAGATAATACTGGCATTTGATGAGAATCGAACCGATGAGGCCGCTCAGCGTCGTGTACATGGCGACCGCCATCCCGTCGCTCATCACTCCCATGCTGTTGCGCACAGAGACCTTGTCGGCCGCATCCAGTCCTGCGATCGGCGCCAGCATCATGATGAAGCCGATGATGGTGCCCAGCAGACCAAGTTTCATCAGGCTGTCGCTGGCGAAACCGCCGAGTTGATTGGGGCCTCGCAAGGCGTCAGCAAGGCCCCGCAGCAGCAAGGTCTGGTCAAGGCGATGCCGCCCCTGCAGTTTTGATTTGAGGATGAGATTGCGAATATGGTTCGTCACCTTCCCGGCGGGAAGCCGGACGCCCTGACTCGTCTCAACCTCATCCTGATGGATGCGAAACTCATCGACGCCATTTTTCAGAATCGCCAGCACGCGCAAAGCCTGGTCCGTCTCCCGGGAGATGACGCTCGTGCGCACGAAACAATGGGCGGCCGTGAGGACATAGAGGACTGAGACGATAGCGGAGATATAGGTCTTGTCGCTGGCGAGCATCAATCGGAACAAGCCGAAGTACCAAGCCATCCCAAATCCGAAGACCGTCACCCCGGTGAAAATGAGCCACCGCAAAAGCGCAAGCCGGTCCGTTGGCAAGGGTTGGTCGCTCGTCTGGGTGGTCATCGATGCCTGTTATTTTTCGTTCGCTGCGGCTTGTGTCATTCTGACCTCTGAAGCCAACCTGTCAAGGTCGCCTGACGAAGTCCACACCGGGGCTCTCCAGCTGGAGAGGCCGGGCAGCTTGGCGCCCTCGCTGAAATTACGCTAGGCTTGCCGTCAAATGGCGGAGGGATGGAACATGTGGGCGCGCATTTTGGTGGCGGCTTTGCTTCTGGCGCAGACTTCTGGAGCTTTCGCCCAGAATCGCCCCCCTCGCTTCTGGAACCTCACCAAAAACACGGTGAAGGAGTTCTACCTTTCGAAGGCGGGCCTGAACCAATGGGGCGCCAATCAATGCAAGAACGACAAGGACGGCACGGTGGATGTGGATGAACGCCTGCGCATCACCGATACGCCGGCCGGCAAATACGACGCCAGGGTGGTCGATGTCAGTGGACGAACCTGTCTGGCCAAGGACATACAGATCAACCCGGGTGAGATTTTCTCACTTGAGGAAAAAGACCTGACGGCCTGTTCGCCCTGACCTCAGGCGCGCGCTGGGCGCCAACGGGAGACGCGTCGTTCGAAGGGTTGCACCAGCGCCAATTCGATGCCCAACATCACGACCACGAAAGCGAGGGAATAGGCGAGGATGCGCGGCACGTCGAACAATTGGAAGGCGGAGCCGATTTCGAAGCCCACGCCGTTGGGACGCCCCAGCAATTCCACCACCAGAACGATCTTCCAGATGAGCGACAGGCCCGAACGGCTGCCCGCAGCGATATAGGGGGCCAGTTGGGGCAGAACGATATGGCGCAGGCGCGCCAACCGGGAGATTTGAAAGACCTGCGCCATGTCCTGCAGCCCCCGGTCGAGGGCGCGCGCGCCCTCCCGGATGGTCACCACCGTATTGGGCAGCTTGTTGATGGCGACCGCCAGAATTCCGGCTGTTTCCGTCAAGCCGCCCCATATGAAGGCGAGCACAATGACGACCAGCGCCGGAACATTGAGAAGGATCAGGAGCCAGGGATCAAAAAGTCGATCGACGCGGCTGGAGCGGCCCATGGCGACGCCGATGGCCACGCCCAGCGCCATGGCGATGCAGAAGGAGGCGGCGACCCGAAGCAAGGTGACGCCCATGTTCAGCAAGAGAGCGCCGGAGGCGAATTCACGTCCGAAGGCGGCGGCGACCGTCTGCGGCGAGGGCGCGATGCGGTCGCCCGCCATCATGGAAGCAAACGACCAGACCGCCAGAAACAAAAGCAGTGAGACGAAGCGCAGGAGCATCAAGACCCATCCTGCGGCTGGTAGAACATCGCCGCATCGAAGGTGCGGACGGGTCCGGCGAGCTCGGCGCCGCCCGTCTCCAGCAGGATCTTGAACAGAGCGTTGGAGTCAGCCGCCTCGGCGGCGATGGCTCGGTGGGGAACGCCCGCGCGATAAGCGTCACGCAGCGTCTGTAGGGAAGCGTCGTCGCCAGCCTGCACGAGGGGGCTGATGCGCCGCCACTCCTCATCTGACTGGGACAGAATGGCTTTGGCCTGTTTCATCACGTTGAGAAAGCGGTCCACGCGCCCACGATCCGCCTGCGCCCACGAATGATCAAAGACATAGCCCAGCATCGACACCGCATCCGCCGCGCCCAGGGCCTTCTCCACATCGACCATGTCCATGAGAACCTTGAAGCCCTCGGCCCGCAACTTGGCGGAGAAATTCCAGTAGGTGAGCACGGCGTCGAATTCGCGCTGGCGGGCCTTCTCCGTGATCAGCGGCGGCGCGCCATAGGAAATCCGGGCGTCGCGCGTCAGCACCACGCCCTGCCTGGCGGCCAGCGCGCGCACGAGGATCCAGCTCTTGTCGATGGCGTCACCGCCAACGCCAATGCTGCGATCCCTGAGATCGGCCAGCGTTTTCAACGTCGACCCCGGCGGAACCATGAGCGCGCCAGCAGTGCTGGAATAGGGATGGAACAGCAGATTGCCGCCCAGAGCCCGCTCGCGCGCAACCCAGATCCAGTCGGCGACAATGACGTCAGCCGTGGCGCTCTTGAGCGCCACCTTCTGGGCCATGGGGCTCGCCAGCATCACGGTTTCGAATGTGAGGCCCGCCTTCTGATCCAGCCGATGATGCTGGGCGACATCAAGCTCCCAGGCAAGGGTGCCCGTGCGCTGCGCCACGATGCGCACCTTGTCGGCGGCGAGGACCGCGCCCGGCGCCATCGCCAGCACGAGGGCTGCGAGGGCCCACCGAAAAAGTCCGCGCGCATGTGGCGTCGTCATGGGGCCGCTCCGCATCAGGCTGCCTGGGGACGGGCCTGACGAATGAGCCGACCTTGCGGATCATAGCCAAGCACGGAGAGGAGAAAGAACAGGATGCTGGTGAAGACGACAACCGCCGCCGAGGTCGGCTCAAACCCGCCATAAAGCGCATGGCGGATCAGTTCGACCACGGAAGTGAAAGGGTTGATCACGGCCGCGAACCAGACATAGTCGGCCCCGCTCTCACGCAGCTTCCATAGGGGATAGAGCGCGGAGGAGATGAAAAACATGGGGAAAATGACGAAGTTCATCGCCCCCGCGAAATTCTCCATCTGCCGCACATAGACCGACAGCAGCAACCCGGTCGCCGCCAGCATGAGGGCGCCTGCACAGATCGCCGGGAAAGCGGTCAGCCAATGCAGAGGCTCGAAGGTCACGTCGAAGGGAATGCAGGCGATCAGAAACACATAGGCCTGAGCCACCGAAAGCGTTGCGCCGGCGATCAGTTTGCACAGCAGCAAGGACCAGCGCGGCAGGGGCGCGGTCAGCAGGAGCCGCATCACCCCCATTTCGCGATCATAGACCATGGCCAGCGAGGACAGCATGCCATTGAACAGCAGCACAATGCCCACAAGGCCCGGCACGAGATAGACCTGATAGGTGATATAGGTGCTGTAGGGCGGAATGATCGAGACGCCGAAAACATTCTGGAATCCTGCGCCGAAAACCACGAGCCAGAGCAAGGGCCGCACGAGCCCCGACAAAAGACGCCCGCGCTGCTGGGCGAATTTCACGATCTCCCGGGAGGCGACGGCGCGCAGGGCGCGGAGCCAGTGAAGCAACATCTCAATCCTCGTCCCTTGAAGCGCCAGGCTGGTCCCGCAGGCGCTGGTCCATCACGCCAGCGGGCGCCGGCTTGAGGGACCAGACAGCGAACAGCGGGAAATTTTGGCGCAACTTGATGCCGCCCTGCTCCGGAGGCTTATGGCGCCTCTTGAGCCCTGCGGCGTCCTCCCGAACATCTGCGGATGATTACCTGTTTGCCCCGTGCTTGCAATAGCGCGCTGGGGCCGCCTCACCCGGAGCGCAAGCGCCTTTCACGCTCCAACCGGCCTTTTTATCGAAAGCTGCACTTTACATGATTTGTGCGCTGTCGCACACTCGTCGGGTGCCTCTCTATGGATTCCTCGCCAACGGCGTCAGCGGTGGTCGGACGATTTTTATCCATTCGTAGTGAGCATTCAGGTCCTTATAAAAAACAGGGGGAAACATATGAAGACTTCAATATTTTCTGCGCCATTCTTTCTTGCCGGCGCCCTAGCGCTCGCAAGCGCTGGGGGCGCCTCCGCTCAGTCCACTGCGGACATCAACAAGGACCAGAATACCCCGGGCGATGTGCTCGTCTATGGCATGGGGACCCAGGGCCAGCGCTATAGCCCCCTGACCAGGATCAACAAGGGCAACGTCAAGAGGCTCGTGCCCAAGTGGTCCTATTCCATGAGCGACACCCACGGCGCCGAAGCCTTCACGCTGATCGCCAATGGCATGGTCTACACCACCAATCACAATTCCACGGTCGCCGTGGACGCGTTGACCGGCAAGCAGGTCTGGAAGGTCACCCATGACTATCCGCCGGAAATCCTGCGCATCGTTTGCTGCGGCATCGTCAATCGCGGCGCCGCGCTCTACGAAGGCAAGATCATCCGCGTCACGCTCGACAACCATGTGATCGCGATGGACGCGATGACCGGTAAGACCGTGTGGGACGTCGCCTCGCCCGGCATCTCTGCGGAAACCGGCTACTCCATGACCGGCGCGCCCCTGATCGCAGACGGTGTCGTGATCACGGGTGTGGCGGGCGCCGAGTTCGGCATTCGCGGCTTTCTGGAAGGTTATGACGCGTCGACCGGCAAGCATCTGTGGCGTCAATACACGGTCCCGGCGGCTGGCGAGCCCGGTCACGAGACCTGGGCTGGCGACTCCTTCAAGGTCGGCGGCGGCAGCAGCTGGGTGACGGGCTCCTATGACCCGGAACTGGGCCTGGTCTACTGGGGTATCGGCAATCCGGCGCCGTGGAACCCGCGCGGGCGCAAGGGCGACAACCTCTTCACCAACGCGGTCTTCGCCATCCGGCCGAAGACCGGCGAACGCGTCTGGTATTATCAGACAAGCCCCGAGGATCCCTTCGATTATGATGCGGTGCAAACGCCTGTCGTCGCCACCATCAAGGTGGAGAACAAGCCGCGCAAGGTCGTCATGCAGGCGAACCGGAACGGGTTCCTCTATGTGCTCGACGCGGCGAACGGCAAGCTGCTGGCGGCCAACGCCTATGACAAGATGAACTGGGCCGACGGCGTCGACATGAAGACCGGCCGTCCCAAGACGACCGAGGCCTTCAAGAAGGCGCTTGCGGGCGAGAAGGTGACGATCTGGCCATCGGTCTCAGGCTCCACCAACTGGCAGCACATGTCCTACAGCCCGAAGAGCGGCAACCTCTTCATCAACGTCATCCATGTCGGCATGACCTATGAGGCACCGGAGCCGCCGAATAACCTGGCCATGGGCAAGCCCACCGGCAACGGAACCGTCAAGCGCACCACGGTGCTCGACGACCCCGATGTGCTGGGCTTCCTGAAAGCGGTCGACCCCATGACCGGCAAGGCCAAGTGGTCCGTACCCTACAAAAGCCCGAACTTCTCTTCGACCATGGTGACGGCGAGCAATCTTGTCTTCACCGGCGTCATGACGGGCGAGTTCCAGGCGCTTGACGCCGACACGGGCAAGATCCTCTGGAGCTTCCAGACCCCCTCGGGCATCGTCGGCCAACCCGTGACCTGGGAGCGTGACGGCAAGCAATATGTCACGGTCATGAGCGGCATCGGCGGGGTTTACGCCCTGCGCTCGGGCGACCCCAACCTCGTCAAGGTTCCTACGGGGGCGACCCTTTGGACCTTTGGTCTGTTCGACAAGTAAAGCCATGCGGGCGGAGGTCGCGAAGCCTCCGCCCGTCATTCGTCGCAGGAGTTGTCCGCCTTATGCCATCGCCACTGTCACGCCGCCGCCTTTCAGCCTTGCGCACCATTTTGTCTTTGAAATTTGCAGCGCTTCCCATCTGCCTGATCACCGCCGCGTTCATCGCCTCCCCCGCGCGCGCCCTGGAGAAATGCGAGGTCTTCGGCGAGGTGCGATCACAGATTGACGCCGTCGTTAAGGCCGGCTCCCCACAGGCGGAGAAATTCCGCAGCGAGGTGAAGAGCGGCGCGGATTCCCTCGCTGTGATCGAACAATTATCGCCCCCGGAGATGGGCCATAAACTGGACGTCTGCCGGTATGAGGCGGTCGAGTATCTCGTCAAGCTGGGCTTCCCCCCGGCCCATTGACGTTCCTCAAGACACACACCTTTTCGAGATGATTTTTGGAGAAAAACATGAACATCGGTTTCGCTATGGCGGGCATGGCTGTCGGCCTGCTCCTTTCTGTTTCCAGCGCGCGCGCTGACGATGCGGCGATGATCGCTGCGGGCGCGGCCACCTTCAACAACTACTGCGCCACCTGCCACGGCAACGATCTGCAAAGCAGCGGCCAGACCTTCGATCTGCGCAAATTGCGTGCGACCGAACGCAACCGCTTCCAGAATTCCGTCACCAACGGGAAAAATCAAATGCCGCCCTGGAAGGGCGTGCTCTCGGAAGACGAAATCGAAGGGCTCTGGCGCTATATCCGCGCCAACGCCTATGAAAAATAGGCGGCGCCTTGAGGCGACGTCTTGCACTGAACCGGGTTTGATTTCCGCCTGGTTTCATTGGAAAATATCCGGGCGAACCATAAAGCCATAAGGCGCAAGAAGGGCAGGAAACCTCATGAAACATCTGGCGGGACTTTTCGCATCAGCGGCTCTTTTGATCCATGGCCCTGTTTTCGCGCAGCAGATGGTGGAACACGGGGCGGAGCATCGCCTCCAACTCGATTTCCATGTGCCGGACGCCGCCCTCGCCAAATTCCTGCCCGCCGACTGGACCACCAACATCGCGACGCAAGGGCCCGCGAAGGACGCGAATATCCGTCTCATTTTCATCGACCGTGTGGCCGTAACCGACAAAACGAACCGTCCCCTCGGCAAGGGAAGCAGCCGCCTTGTCTATCTGGCGGTCCCGGTGAATGGGCCGGCGGGCGCCACCGGGCAGATGATCATCGGCGGACTCACATCGAACACGGATGACTCGCCCGGCCCCTTCAACAATTACATCGCCACCAGCGCCGCCAGCGTTCAGCGGTCGGTCGCAGCGGATGGCGCCAAGGTGATCCGCGACGAGACTTGGAAATTCACCGCGCAAAGCGGCGAGTTCTTCGAATTGCACGTGAAGCTTGAAGCCGCCCCCACGCCAAAATCGGCCCCCTCCGAAACCAGGTTCTTCGACCCGAAAACGCCCTCGACCTATCAGACCTTCCGGGTTGAGCAGGTCCTCGACATCGCCCGCAACGCCACCACGGGCGTCAACCGCGTCTCCGAATATTCGTTCAAGGGCGGTGGCGGCGCCTACAAGAGCCTGTTCGATGGAACAGAGACCCTGCTGAGCGTGGACTCCATTCCCTGGTATTCGCGGACGATCAGCACACCCTGATTTTTTGGGGCGCTCAGGGCCGCACGGCGGGAGCCTCCACCGGCAGGCCCTGCGCGCGCGACATCAAGAAGGCTTCGAGCGCGATGAATTCATCGGAGCCAAAGGCATAGGGCTCGGCCCGCATGCCAACCATGCAATTGCGCAGGCGCCTTTGCAGCGAGCCCACCGACTGCCATTCGAGCCGGTAGATCGGGTAGCCCGTGGGATGGGCCTGGGGCACCGTGGCGCTGCCGAGCTTTCGGCCCCAGTTGTCGTCATGGCAGATGGCGCAGGACAGGTTCAGCTGCCCCTGCCGCGCGCTGAACAGTTGGCGCCCCTTCTCGATGGCGGGGGCCAGGCGTAGATCCTGCGAGCCAATGGGCTCGCCCCGTGACTGCAGCGCGACAAAGGTGGTCAGGTTGAGCAACTCGCGGCTTTCCATGGCCAACGGCGCAGCGCCCTGCCGATCGCTCCGGCACTGGTTGATCCGCGCCTCCAGATCGAGCACCCGGCCCGAGTTAGCGTCAAAGGCGGGATAGCGCGCCGCAACGCCCTTCATGGACACGCGCGCATCCCCGTGACAGTCCGCGCAGGATTTGTCTGCAGACCCTGCCCTTGCGCCCCATAGGCCCTGCCCGTCGAGAGCCCAAAGGCTCGCGGGATTGGCCATGTCGTCGGCCTGCATGGCGCGCAGTTCCGGGCTCATGGTGACGGTGTCCGAGCGGCGTTCGGCTGCTGGAATCTCCCCCGCTGCCGCAGGCGCAGCCAGGAGCGACAGGGCCAGCGCCATCCGCCGCATCATTCGACCGTAATGGTGGCCGTCTCCACCAGCAGGAAGTCGTTATCGCCGGTCCAGCGGAACTCCAGCGTCCCTGTTTCCGTCGCCATGGTGTGGAATGACAGATAGGGATTGGCCGCCACCGCAGGCGAAAAATCGGCGCGGTAGATCTCTTCGCCGTTATAGGCGCAGACAAAGGTCTGGATGATGTCTCGCGGGATCATCTCGCCGCCGAGGCCCACCCGGTAGCCAGTCTCCATGGGATGGGAGACCAGCGTCTTGATCTCGATGATGTCGCCAACCTTAGCCTTGGGCGGGACATTGATGAGGGCGCGGGCCATCAGAAATTCTCCAGGCAGGCGGCGATGGTCACGATGACCTCCTGTTCGCCGCTCCAGAAGGAGCCATCGCTCATTCGTGCGATGGCGACGACGTGCTGGGTGTCGCCCAGCTTGATGCGGGTGGAGAAATTCGGTTTGCCCGCGCGGTGGTTCATGTGAACGGTGACCACATAGGGCTGCGGGTTCTTCTCGTTGAGGACATGGATCGCCGTGACATGGTCCCGCGCCGTCATGGGGCTGTCGACGGTCACCGTCATGGGCACCGTATTGCCGTTCTCCACCAGCGGCGGCAGGTCCAGTTGCACGCGGCCCTTGCGCAGCGGCGCGTCGCCGACGATGTTGCGGATCACCGCCCGCATGGCCTCGGGCGTCGCCGAGGCGGGCTCCACGCTGCGCAGCACCAGCAGGCCGGCGCCCGTAGCTGCGGCTCCCGCCAGCGCGCCCCGGCGCGTCAGGCTCGTTTTGGTCTGGCTCATGGTGTCTTCTCCGCGCGCAGGCTGGTGAGATAGGCCACGACATCCTCGATCTGCTGGGGGTTCAGGATCGGCTTGCCAGCGAAGGCGCCGATCACCCGATTGAGCCCCTCGGTTTTGGCATAGGAAGGCATGATGGTCTGCGGGTTGATGCGGCCGGGATCGACGATCCGAAGCCGCAACTGGGCCTCTGTATAACGGTCGGCGACCCCGGTCAGATCAGGCGCCAGATTGCCCTGGAACCGCTCCTCCGGCGCCGGGGCGCTGTGGCAGAGAAGGCAGAGGCCCACTTGCCGATTGGCCACGATGGCGCGTCCCCTGGCTGCATCGCCCGGCGCGCCCGTAAGGGAGGCCGGAACGCCATCGCCCACCACCTTCGGAACGCCCTGCGCCGACGCCCCGCTGACCGCCAGCATAAAGACAGCCGCTGCAACGACCATAGGGCCCATGGGTTCAGCCAAAGGTTTCGCGGGTGATGGTTCGATACCAGCCATGGGCGAGCTGCGCTTCCATGGCGCGGGTGGCGGCCGGGGCCTCGAGCGGGCTCACGCCCCCTGCCCCCTCGATATCGACAAACAGATCCTTCTCGGGTCGATAGACGCCCGCCACCGAGATTCCATAGTCCGGCTGAACGATCGAATAACAGGTATTGATCAAGCGTGGCTCCACCGGCTTTTCGCCCGCCAGCAGGCGCACCACGGCGGCGGCGCAGGCCTTGGCCTGGGCGTTGGCGGCGAAGGCCGACTTGGGCATGGCGCCCATGATGGCGGCGTCGCCGATCACATGCATGCCCGGCTGCAACTTCGACTCGAAGCTGACGGGGTCGATGGGGCACCAGCCCGAGCGATCCGCCACGCCCGCGATAGCCGCGATCTCGCCCGCCTTTTGCGGCGGAATCACATTGGCGACATCCGCCTTGAAGCGGTTGAAATCAGTCACCAAAGTCATGCTGTCCGCCTCGACTGCGTTGACCTTGCCGCCGGAGGACAGGGACACCCATTCGAGCGTGTCGGGATAGAGCGCCTTCCAGGCGTTCTGGAACAGGCGCTGCTTGGAGAAGGCGTCCTTGGCGTCGAGGACAATGAGCTTCGACTTCGGCTTCTTCGTCTTCAGATACCAGGCGATGAGGCTGGCGCGCTCATAGGGACCGGGAGGGCATCGGAAGGGATTGCCTGGCGCCGACATCACCACCGTACCGCCATCAGGCATGGCCTCCAGTTGGCGACGCAGCAGCAGAGTTTGCGCGCCCGCCTTCCAGGCATGGGGCATGCGCTCGGCCGAAGTCTGCGTATAGCCCGGCAAGCCGCTCCAGTTGATGTCGATGCCAGGGGAGAGCACCAGCCGGTCATAGGGAAGTTTCGCCCCGTCGCCGAGCGTGACCACGCGCGAGGACGCGTCGACACCGGTGGCGGTCTGAATGGCGACGGTGACGCCAGCCTTGCGCAGACCATCATAGCCGAATTCCTGCTCCGTCAACTCGCGCAGGCCGACGATGACCTCATTGCAGAAGGGACAGGCGATAAAGGTGGCGTTGGCCTCAACGAGGGTCACATTGAGCCGTGGGTCCAGCGCCTTCAAAAAGCGCGCGCAGGTGGCCCCGCCAAATCCGCCGCCGATGACGACGACGCGGCCCGCAGCGCCCTGCGCCACTGCAGGCGAAGACAGGGAAGAGGCGGCGCCTGCGGCTGCTGAAGCGAGGAGACCCCGGCGTGTGATACGCATCTGCGCTCCTCAATTGGGCTGTGTGGCGTACCAGTTGGCGATAGCGGCCGCTTCGGGCTCGGTGAAGCCCTTGGCGATACGATCCATGACGGCGGCGGGGCGCGCGCCCGAGCGAAAGGCCACCATCGCAGCCAGAATGTCGTCGGCCTTCATGCCGACAAGGCGCGGAGCGGGCGTATCGACATCCGCAGAGCGGGCATGGCACCCGGAACAGGCCGCAGCGCCCGCAGGCGCTTCCACCGCCGCAGCGGCGGTAGCTGTGACAAGGGCCACAAGGGTGGCGGCGAGCAACTTCATTCTTGCTTCCACAATCTTGCTTCCCCAACGAAAACGGGCCGACGGGATCACCGTCGGCCCGATCCGATCAGGCGCCCGCGAGCGACTGGTTCATCAGCGGGAAGGTGCGGATACGCTTGCCCGTCGCCGCGAAGATGGCGTTGAGCACGGCAGGCGCCGCCGCCGAGATCGTCGGCTCGCCGACGCCGCCCCAGAACTCGAAGTCCGGCATCACGATGACGTCGACCTTCGGCATCTCATCCATGCGCATCATGTTGTAGCTGTCGAAGTTGGTCTGCTCGACGGCGCCGTTCTTCACGGTGCATTCGCCATAGAGAAGCGCGGTCAGCCCATAGACGAAGGAACCGGCGACCTGCCGCTCGATCATGCCCGGATGCACCGCATGGCCAGGGTTGGTCGCCCCGACGATGCGATGGATGCGCAGGGCGCCCTTCTCGACGGAGACCTCGGCGCAGGCCGCGACATAGCTGCCGAAGGTATGCATCGAGGACAGACCATGGAAGTGACCCTTGGGCAGAGGCTTGCCATAGCCAGCCTTCTGCGCCGCCGCATTGAGCACTGCGAACTGCTTTGGCTTGAGCAGCTTGCGACGGAACTCCAGCGGATCGGTCTTGGTGGCGTAGGCGAGCTCGTCGATGAAGCTCTCGACATAGATCGCGTTATGGTTCGCATTCACGCCGCGCCAGAAGCCCGCCGTGAGATGGGTGTTGCGCATCGCATGGTCAATGAGCACGTTGGGGATATTGTAGCCGAAAGCGCCCTCGGGGCTCTTTTCGGTCAGACCCTGGAAGGTCGCCCCGTCCATGCCGTTCTCAAGACGCTCGGGCATGAGCGAGGCGATGATCGACTGGCCGGAAATCCGCATGTGGATGCCCGTGACATTGCCCTTGTCGTCAAGGCCAGCCGTCATCTTGCACTGGGTGATCGGGTGATATGAGCAGTGCGTCATATCCTCCTCGCGGGTCCAGATCAGCTTGACCGGCGTGCCGGGCATCTGCTTGGCGATCTGCACCGCCTGACGCACGAAGTCCGTGCGGCC
>CANGTC010000024.1 GCA_947456505.1 Beijerinckiaceae bacterium | reverse complement strand
GAGAACCCGGCGCTGACGCGCGCCTTTGGCGTCAATGTGCCGGCCCTCATGACCATTGGCTTTGGGGCGGGCGTGGCGCTGGCGGGGGCGGCCGGGGTGCTGGCGGCGCCCATCTACACCGTGAGCCCCCTGATGGGGGCGGATCTGATCATCGTGGTCTTCGCCATCATCGTCATCGGCGGCATGGGGTCGATTCTCGGCTCCATCATCACCAGCATCAGCCTTGGCCTGCTGGAGGGGCTCGCCAAGGTGGTCTATCCCCAGGGCTCGAACATGGTGGTTTTCGTGATCATGATCGCGGTTCTGCTGATCAAGCCTGCTGGCCTTCTGGGACGGGAGCGGTGAGCGCCATGACCACCAACCCCGGCTCTCGCGACACCCTTTCGATCCTGCTTTATGCCGGCGCCGCCGTGCTGCTGGTCGCCGCCCCCTTCGTCTTCTATCCGCTGTTCCTGACGAAGGTGCTGTGCTACGCGCTTTTCGCCTGCGCCTTTAATCTGTTGCTGGGCTCCTGCGGGCTCCTGTCCTTCGGCCATGCCGCCTATTTCGGCGCGGCGGCCTATGTGGCGGGCCATGCGGCCAAGGTCTGGGGCCTGCCCTTCGAGGCCTGCCTCGCGCTGGGGGTCATGGCCTCGGCCCTGCTGGGGGCCATCTTCGGCTATATTTCCATCCGCCGTCAGGGCATCTATTTCGCCATGATCACCCTGGCTCTGGCCCAGATGGTCTATTTTCTGGCCCTGCAATTGCCTTTCACCGGCGCGGAGGATGGGCTCACCGCCATCCCCCGGGGTAAGGCGCTGGGCCTGTTCGAACTGGACAATCCCCTCGTGCTCTATTTCAGCACGCTCTGCATCTTTGCGGGCGCGCTGACCCTGATCCATCGCATCACCCGCTCCACCTTCGGCCAGATCCTGCGGGCGATCCGCGATAACGAGCCCCGCGCGATTTCGCTGGGCTTTGAGGCGAATCGCTACAAGCTGCAGGCCTTTGTGCTCTCGGCGGCGCTGGTTGGCCTCGCGGGCGCCAACAAGGCCATCGCCTTCAAGCTCGCGACCCTGACGGATGTGCATTGGTCCACCTCGGGCAGCGTGATCCTCATGACCCTGCTGGGCGGACTGGGCACCCTGCTCGGCCCCTTCGTGGGTGCGCTCATGGTGGTGACGCTGGAGAATTATCTGGCGGATTCCGGCCTGCCGATCAACGCGGTGATCGGCGCCATCTTCATCCTGTGCATCCTGCTGTTCCGGCGCGGCATCGTCGGGGAGGCGCAGGCCTGGCTTGAGGGCGCCCGCAGCCGCAAGGCGCCCTGATCACCAGGCGACAAGGCGCTCGGGGGCAGCCTCGTCCAGCAGGGCGGCGCCGAGCATGGCCCGGCGCGCCAGCGCGTCACTGTCCACCAGCACATGGGCGGCGAAAAAGCGGGCGTGCAAAGCACGCAGATCCGCGTCAGGGCTTTCGCGTTCTGCGCTGGCCATTTTCAGCCACATCCAGCCCACCGCCACATTGATCGCCAGTTGCATGTAGATTGGCGCGCCTGCATGGGCGTCTGCGCTGGCTGGACGCGCCAGCATGTAAGCGGAGGCCTGCTCCAGCGCCTCAAGCGAATGGGTCAGAGCGGCGGTCATCTCCACGAGCCGACCATCGCCAGCGGCAGCTTCGATGTCGGCGCGGATCAGAGCGGCGAAATGGCGGAAGGTCTCGCCCTCGGCGCGCGTCAGCTTGCGCATGACAAGGTCGTTCGCCTGAATGGCGTTGGCGCCCTCATAGATGGCGAAGACGCGCGCATCGCGGGCATATTGCTCGACGCCGTGATCGCTCACATAGCCATGTCCGCCATGCAGCTGGATGGCCTGACTGGCGACAGTTGAGGCAGCTTCGCTTGCGCCGGCCTTGATCAGCGGCAGGAGCCAGCCCACCAGATGCATGGAGCGCGCAGCAGCTTCCCTGTCCGTCAGGCCCTGCGCCATGTCCTCATGCCAGGCGGCGGTGTAGAGCAGGGCGCGCATGCCGTCCGTCCAGACGCGCATGGCCATCAAGGTCCGCCGCACATCGGGATGCCGCACGATGGGAACAGGCTTGCCATCCGCGTCGGCGCCCCCCTGACGGCGGTCGTGAACATAGAGCAGGGCCTTGCGCAGGGCGGCGGAGGCGACGCCGACGCTCTGCGCGCCCACATCAAGCCGCATGGCGTTCATCATGGCGAACAGGTTGCGCAGGCCTTCGCCCTCCTTGCCCACCAGATAGCCGGTTGCGTCCTCAAAAACCATTTCGCAGGTGGGCGATCCCTTCAGGCCCATCTTGTGTTCAAGGCGCGCCGCGCGCACTCCATTCGCCGCGCCTGGCCTGCCCTCGTTATCGAGAAGACGTTTGGGTACAAGGAAAAGGCTGAGGCCGCGCGAGCCGGGGGCGCCCTCGGGCGTACGGGCGATCACCACATGCAGGATCTGCTCGGCCAGATCGTGATCGCCCTGGGAGATGAAGATCTTCGTGCCCGTTAGCCCATATGTTCCATCTTCCCGGCGCTGCGCGCGTGTGCGCACCAGACCCACATCCGAGCCGGCCTGTGGCTCGGTGATGACGATGGTGGCGGTCGAGGAGCCGTCCGCCAGTTGCGGCAACCAAAGGTTTTTAAGCTCCTGCGATGCATGGGCCGCGATGACTTTTGCAGCGGGGCTGCCTGTCAGCAGCGCCATCTGGAAGGCGACGCATGCGCCGCTGAAGAGTTCTGCGACAATGGTGTTCACCAGTTGGGGCAGGGCTTGCCCGCCATGCTCCAGAGGCGCTGCGAGGGAGGTCCATCCGTCAGCAGCGAGCTGCGCATAGGCCTTTGGAAAGCCCGGCGGGGTTGTCACCCGCCCATTCTCCAGTCGTGCGCCCTCGCGGTCGGAGACGGCGTTCAGGGGAGCGGCGATATCGCGCGCGACCTTTGCCGCCTGCTCGATCACCGCATGGATCATGTCGGCGTCGGTATGCGCACAGGAGGGCAGGGCGCAGACGCTGGCGAGGGGCGTCAATGTGCGCAGAAGGAAGGCGATCTCCCCCAGCGGCGCTTCATAACTCATCAGCTCTGCCTCCTTCGGAAAGCCGCTTTCCCTGTCTCAATCCACCGTGAGCACATGGGAGGGACTGGTCTGCGCATAGAGCATGTTCACCAGATGGGTCCGGTTGCCCATCACGGCGCGCTGGTTGATCGAGCCCTTGTCGGTCATCTCGCTCTTGTCGATGGAGGGACCCTCATCGAGAATGATCGCGCGGGCGATGCGGGTGGAGCTGCCGGTGCTTTTCTTGGCGAAGCTTTTCAGCAGGGCGTCGAATTGGGCGCGTACGGCGGGATGGGCCGCCGCATCGGCGAGGCTCAGGGCGCTGTCGCCCGCTAGCGCCCGGCAGGCGTCCATATCGGGGAAGATGAGCGCGCCGATATAGTCCTGATCGATGCCCGCGATCACCACATCCTGCACATAGGGCGCGCAATGGTCGATGAAGGCGGCGCGCAGCGGCCCCACCAGCACCCATGTGCCCGTGTTCAGCTTGAAATCTTCGGCGATGCGCCCGTCAAACAGGAAGCCCCGATTGACGTCGGCCTCATCGACGAAACGCAGGGCGTCGCCAAGCTTGTAGAAGCCTTCCTCGTCGAAGGCCTTTTGCGTGAGGTCGGGCTGGCGCCAGTAGCCCGGCGTGATGTGGGGCCCGCGCACCCGCGCCTCCCATTTGCCCTCGGCGGGCACGAGCTTCAATTCGCAGCCCCGAGCGGGCACGCCGATATTGCCGGCGCCATGCATGGTCTGGTTGGCGCCCAGCGCGAAAGGCGCAGTCTCCGTCGAGCCAAGGCCGGTCAGCACCATGATGCGCTCGCCCGTGGTGCGCACCGAGAGTTCGTCCAGCGCATCCCACACATGCTGGGCCATGCCCGCGCCCGCATACCAGAGCAATTTCAGGTTCTTGAAGAAGGACCGGCAGAGCTCTTCGTCCTGTTGCAGATAGGGAACCAGCGCCGCATAGCCCTTGGGCACGTTGAAATACCAGGTCGGCGAAATGTCGCGCAGGTTGCGCACAGTGGCCTCGATGGCGCCGGGGGCGGGCTTGCCATCGTCCACATAGAAGGTGCCGCCATTATAGAGGAACAGGTTGAAATCGTGGTTGCCGCCTGCGGTATGGTTCCAGGGCGACCAGTCGAGCGTCACCGGCGGGGTCGTCTGCATGAATTCGAAATGGGCCGAGGTCATCGCCATATTGGAACAGAGCATCAGCTGCGTGTTGATGACCGCCTTGGGCATGCCGGTGGAGCCGGAGGTGAACAGGAATTTGGCGATGGTGTCCGGCCCCACCGCATCATGGGCGGCGTCCACCGCAGGGGTGTCAGGCGTGTTCACGAGATCGGCGAAGAGCGTGACGGGGCGGTCCGCTGGGGGATTCTTCACCACCACCAGCTCCACATCTGCGGGCGCGGCGTTCGTGATGGCGCGGGCGAAAGGGGCGCCGTCAGCGACGAAAATCATGCCCGGGGTCATGAGATCGATGATATATTTCAGCTTTCCATGATCGCTGGAGACCAGCGAATAGGCTGGGGAGACCGGCGCGTAGGCGCAGCCTGCATAAAGCGCCCCCATGCCCATCATGGCGTGATCAAGGTCATTGCCCGAGAGGATCATCAGGGGCCGCTCGGCGCTGAGGCCCCGCGCGATGAGCGCCGCCGCGATGCGCCGGGTGGTCGCGAGCGCCTGGGCATAGGTGATGGTGCGCCAGGCGCCATTCTCGCGCGCCGCCAGCCAGATGCGATCTGGCGCCACCTTCGCCCAGTGCTCCAGCCTTTGGGTGAGTTTCTCCGGATAGGGATCAAGGGGGCGGGTGTTGTGGACGATCAGCGCGCCGTCGGCCCGCCGTTCCATCGTTGCGTGGCACTCGCCGAGCTCGGGATTCCGAAGCGGCGCGTTCAACACCAGCGCGTCCTGAGCCATTCCCATTCCCCCCTGCATCCTTTGCGCATCGTCTGCAATTGCGCTTTTTGGCGTGATTGTGATACCTTATCACATTCTATGCGAGCGCCCCGCAGGCGCCAAGCTGGCTTTATAAAAATGAGGGGCGAAGATGTTGTTTGGCAATCTGACCTATGAGGTCGAGGACAATATCGCGCTCATCGGCCTCAATCGCCCGACCAAACGCAACGCCATCAACGACGAAATGATCAACGAGCTGAAGGACGCCATCGAATTGGCGGCCGCGCAGGCGAAGGTCGGCGTCATCTTCGGCCATGGCGCGCATTTCTGCGCCGGGCTGGACCTCGCCGAACATGCGGAGCGCACCCCCTTCGACGGCGTGCTGCACTCGCGCAAATGGCACAAGATTTTCAACGAGATCGAGCGTGGGCCCATCCCCTTCGTGGCGGCGCTCCATGGCGCCGTGGTGGGCGGCGGGCTGGAGCTGGCGGCCTCAGCCCAGATCCGCGTGGCCGAAGAAGAGACTTTCTTCGGCCTGCCCGAGGGTCAGCGGGGCATCTTCGTGGGCGGCGGCGGCTCCGTGCGCATCGCCCGGCTCATGACGGCCTCGCGCATGGCCGATTTGATGCTCACCGGGCGCACCCTGTCGGCGCCCAAGGCCGAGCAGCTCAATCTCGTACAATATGTGGTGGCGGCGGGGGAGGGTCTGAACGAGGCCAAGCGGCTCGCCGGGCGCATCGCGTCCAACGCGCCCCTGTCGAACTTCGCGATCACCCAGGCCTTGCCGCGCATTCAGGATCTGGCCCATGACGACGGGCTCTTCTTCGAATCCCTGATGGCGGCCTTCACCCAAACCAGCCCCGAGGCGGTCGAGCGGCTGCGCGCCTTTCTGGACAAGCGTGCGGAGCGGCTGTCCAAACCACGGGATTGAAGGCGGCGAGATGGTGAAGGTGGTGGAGACGCCCGCCGAAGGGCCGCTGGATCTTTCAGCCCTTACGGACAACCTCGGCTTTCGTGTTCATATCCTCGATTTGCGCATGATGAAGATGCTGAGCGAGCGTTGCGCCGTCCATGGCCTGACGCCCGGCGCCGCGTCCGTGCTGATGATCATCAAGCAGAACCCGGGCGTGCGCCATGGCGAACTGGCCGATGCGTTGCTGATCCAGCGCCCGAACATGACCAAACTGATGAAGCGGCTGGAGGCGCAGGGGCTCGTCAAGCGCCTGCCCGCGCAGAAGGACCGCCGCCACGTGGCGCTGGGCCTGACCGCGAAGGGGGAAAAGGCGGTTGCTGCGGCGGGGGCGGAGTTTGCGGCCCATGATATGATCGTGCAGCGGCTCTTCAGCCAGCCCGAGCGGGCCACGATGGGCGACCTCGTGCAACGCATGCACGAGGCGATCGATCTGGCGGAGGTCGGGTCCCCGGCGAAGGACTGATCCCACGAGCCGGAGGGCGGTTCCTATTTCGGCGGCAGGCGCAGGGCCCCATCAAGGCGCACCACCTCGCCATTGAGGAACCGGTTCTCGACCATGTGGGCCACCAGACCAGCGAATTCCTCCGGCGCGCCCAGACGGCGCGGATAGGGGATGGAGTCGCCAAGGCTCTTCTGGGCCTCCTCCGGCAAGGCGTTCAGCAGGGGCGTATGGAACAGGCCCGGCGCAATGGTCAGCACCCGGATGCCGAAGGCGGCGAATTCGCGCGCCACAGGCAGGGTGAGCGCCGTGATTCCCCCTTTGGAGGCCGCATAGGCCGCCTGGCCGATTTGCCCCTCGAAGGCCGCTACCGAGGCGGTGGAGATGATGACGCCGCGCTCGCCGTCCTCCAGAGGCTCCGCCATTGACATCTGCGCGCCCGCAAGGCGCATCATGTTGAAGGCGCCGATGAGATTGACGTGGATGACCCGCGTGAATTCCGCCAGCGGCATGGGCCCATCGCGGCCTACGACACGTTTTGCGACGCCGATGCCCGCGCAATTGACGAGCGCCCGACAGGGCCCATGGGCCGCCTGCGACCGTTCCAGCGCCGCCATCATGGTCGCCTCATCCGTCACATCGCCGGGAAGAGCGATCCCGCCGATGCGCGTGGCGACCTGCTCTGCGGCGGCGGCGTTCAAGTCGATGATGGCGACTTTCGCGCCCGCTTTCGCCAGACGGATGGCGCTGGCTTCGCCGAGGCCTGATCCGCCCCCGGTGACGATGGCTCCTAGGCCGGCGATGTTCATTTCGAGCTCCCCTGTTGGTCGAGACCCAGCGCGCGAATGGCGTTCTGCTTGAGGATGAGATCATGGATCTCGGGTTTGAAGCCTGCCGCCTTGAAATCCGCTATCCAGCGGTCCGGCGAGATCAGAGGGAAGTCGGAGCCGAAGAGCATTTTGTGTTTCAATTGGCCATTGGCATATTGCACGATCTGCGGCGGAAAATACTTCGGCGACCAGCCGGACAGGTCAATGTAGACATTGGGTTTGTGCAGCGAAATGGACAGGGCCTCGTCCGTCCATGGCCATGAGGGATGGGCGAGGATGATGGTCATGTCAGGGAAATCGACGGCCACATCATCAAGGTGGATGGGCTGGGAATATTTCAGCCGCAAGCCGCCGCCGCCCCGCATGCCCGTGCCGATGCCCGAATGGCCCGTATGGAAGATGGCGGGCAGCTTGTATTCGGCGATGACCTCATAGAGCTTGTAGGCCATGCGGTCGTTTGGGTAGAAGCCCTGACAGGTCGGGTGGAACTTGAACCCCTTGACGACGCCCGCCTCGATCAAGGCCCGCGCCTCCCGCGCGCCCATCATGCCCTTGTGCGGGTCTATGGAGGCGAAGGCGATCATGATGTCCGCATTGTCGCGGGCGGCTTCCGCGATCTCTTCATTGGGAATGCGGCGATTGCCGATCTGGAATTCCGTATCCACCGTGAACATCACGAGACCGATCTTGCGCTCGCGATAATAGGCGAGGGTTTCGGCGATGCTGGGCCGCGCCGTCACCTTGAAATATTTGCTCGCGGCTTCATCAAAGGGCGCCCAGAAGGGATCGGGCTCCTGACGGCAGGACACCTCCGCGTGGGTGTGCACGTCGATGGCGACGAGATCGTCGAATTTCATGATCAACTCCCGTGAGCTGCGCAGACCCCCCGGGACGGATTTCATCCGGGCGCGCCTGTTGTCTTTATGGCGGCGTGGATTGGCGATCCCATGGAATTGCGGACAGCCGTTCGGGAGCTAGTTATACTTCATAACCAACGAGGCCTGTCAATTGGGCTCCCGGTCAGGCGCCGGGCTCTTGGCCGCGCGCCTGACCGGATTGTGTGAAGCAAGCCTAGGCTAGATGCTTCTTGAAGAACGTGATCGTGCGTTCCCAGGAAAGCTCGGCGGGCTCCTTTTCGTAACGCGGCGTGGTGTCGTTATGAAAGCCGTGGTTGGCGTTGGCGTAGACAAAGGCTTCGTAGCTCTTCCCATTGACCTTCAGTGCGGCCTCATAAGCGGGCAGACCCTCCACAAGGCGCTTGTCGAGCTCGCCATGGTGGATCAGCAGCGGCGCCTTGATGCGCGGCACATCGTCCGCCTTGGGCGCGCCGCCGTAATAGGGGACTGCGGCCGCAAGATCTGGCAGCATCACGGCCATGGAATTGACCACCGTGCCGCCGAAGCAGAAGCCCACCGCGCCAATCTTGCCGTTCTGGTCAGGATCTGTTTTCAGATATTCATAGGCGGCGATGAAGTCCATGAGCAGCTTGCCCGAGTCGAGCTTGGCCTGCATATCGCGGCCCTTGTCGTCGTCGCCGGGATAGCCGCCAAGGGAGCTAAGCCCATCGGGGGCGAGCGCTGTGAACCCTGCGACGGCGAGGCGTCGCGCTACATCCTCGATATAGGGATTGAGACCCCGGTTCTCGTGCACCACGACGACGGAGCCACGCTTGCCACCCCCCGCCGGCTTTACGAGAAGCCCCTTGGTGGGCCCATTGCCCTTGGGCGACTCGAAGGTGATGGTCACGCTCTTGATGCGGGGATCATTGGGCTTGACCTGTTCGGCCAGCGCATAGTTCGGCAGCAGCATTTCGACAAGCGCAGTTGCGCTGACGCCCGCGACCGCGAATTTGCCCGCCGCCGTGATGAATTGGCGCCGGGCGATCTTGCCATGGCAATACTGGTCGTAAAGATCCAGCAGTTCCTGATCGAAGTCTTTGGCCGATTTTCTCGTTTTCGGATCCATTTTCGCCGCCTCCCTGTTTTCACCCTCTCCCAGTAAAGCGCACAAGTGTGGTCCGGTCCAGTTTTCAACGCCCGGTTTCCGCTCGAATCGATCGCTTACGGCGCCA
The DNA here is from genome assembly GCA_947456505.1 of Beijerinckiaceae bacterium. Lineage (GTDB taxonomy): Bacteria > Pseudomonadota > Alphaproteobacteria > Rhizobiales > Beijerinckiaceae > Terripilifer. The sequence goes on along the minus strand of CANGTC010000024.1, from coordinate 23,067 downwards.
GTCTGCTGGTGCGCAGCTGCCCTCGGTCCTCCAGCAGGCCATGGGCGGTGGCGGCGAGATGGGCCTCGATCCGTTTGAGGTCGCGCGTCACATCCAGCAGCAGGGAGCTGGCGCGCACCTGTTCGAGCTTGCCCGAGCGCATATGATCCACATGGGCGCGGGTGGCGGCGCGTTCTATGTCGCGGAACTGTTCCTTCTGCTCGATCAGCCGCCGCGCCGCCTGCGCGTCGCCTTGCATGAAGACAGCCATGGCCAGTTGCAGATCGGCGATGAGGCGGTCGTGCATTTCGTCAACCAGACGCAGATCGGCGGGGGCCAGCGCCATGTTGTTTTCGATCCGGTCCGCCGCGATCTGCATGAGATTGCTGTCGATGATGTCGCCGACATGTTCGAGGTTGATGGTCAGCGCCACGATCTGTGCGATGCGCCCGCGCTCCTCGCGCGTTACGCCGTGCTGGTCGATTTCGCCAAGATAAAGCTGGATCGCGCGGTAGAGCTGGTCGAGATCGTCGTCCATGCGGCGGATGGCGCGCACCCTCTCCCGGTCGTCCCGGGCGAAGGCTTCGCGCGCGCCGCGCAGCATCTGGTCCACGATATCGGACATGCGCAGGGTCTCGCGGGCGGCGTTGGAGAGGGCGACGGCGGGGGAGGCCAGCGCGGCGCGGTCGAGATAGCGCGGGGCGCCATCGTCCTGCGACGCGGGCGCGTCCGGCAGGAGGCGCTCAAGGAGCCGCGCCAGTGCGGGCAGAAAGGCGATGAAGACCAGCGCCAGCGCCAGATTAAAAGCGAGGTGGAAATCAGCGGCCAGCCGCGCAGACGCAGCGCTCCAATGGCTGAAAAACGCCGCCAGGGCGGGCAGCGCCGGGGCGACCATCGCGGAGCCTGCCAACCGCATCGCCAGATTGCCCGCAGCGATTCGCCGTTTGCCCCGATCCGCGCCCGCCGCCGTCAGTGGATTGATTGCCGCCCCCAGATTGGCGCCCAGCACCATGGCCAGCGCCGCCTCCGGCGCGATCAACTGCGCTCCTGCCAGCGACATCACGAAGAGCACCGCCGCCACGCTGGAATGGGCGATCCAGGCGAAGAGGGCGGCGAGCCCCATGTTCATAATCGTGTCGCGGGTGAGGGAGGCCAGCATCAGCCGCAGGGTCTGCGAGTCCTCAAGGGGTTTCAGGGTCTCGCGCATGAGATGCAGGCTCAGCAGCATGAGCCCCAGCCCCAGCAGGGCGGTGAAGCCCTCGCGCACCGTGGCGCGGCGAGCGAGGCCTGCGCCCGCCACCCCCATGATGAGGAGCAGGGGTACGACCAGCGTCGTCTCGACGCTCAGGGCCTGCACGATCAGCGTGGTGCCCACATTGGCGCCCAGCATTACCGCAAGGGCGGGGGCGAGTTCGATGGAGGCCATGTTGGAGAGGGAGGCGATCATGAAGGCGGTTGCAGTGCTGCTCTGCAGCAGCGCCGTCACCACAAGGCCCGCTGCGAAGGCCCGCCCCCGGTCGCGCAGGCTCAGGGTCAACCAGCGCCGCAGATCGCCGCCCATGGCCCGCCGCAGGCTCTCCCCGATGGTCCGCACGCCCCACAGCAGCAAGGCCGTTTCCCCCAGCAGCTTGATAAGCGCCTCGGTGGCCTGCATGGGGTCACGCCTCCTCGGCCTTCAGCGTCAGCAGCACCGGCTGATGATCGGACAGGCGCGTCTCCCCATCGCAGGTCACATCCGCCACGCGGGCGGCGAGGTCAGCGCTGACGAAGAGGAAATCGCAACAATGGGGCGGACCCCAGGTCTGATCGGCGATGCAGAAGCTTGGGGCATGGGGCTCGCCGGGATGGGCGATGGTCCACGCGTCCAGCAGCGTGGGTCCATCGATGAAGGCCTGCGTGAGCCGCAGCCGAGTTGGGTCCTCAGGCCTCATGTTGAAATCGCCCGTCAGCACCGTGGAGGCCGTGTGCGGCAGAGGGGCATAGGGACCGCGCTTTGGCGGGGGTGGGGTGGCTGCGCGGCGGGCGCCTTCGCCGTAAACGCGCAGGATCGCCTCCACCTGCGCGGCGCGGGCCTCGCCTGAGAAATATTCCAGATGGGTGGTCATGACCCGCAGTGGCCCCCAGGGCGCCTCCACAAGGGCTTCCAGAAGCACACGCGGCATGGATTGGCGCCCATCGGCCACCCAGGGCAGGCTATGGAGCCGCAACTGCCGCAGGGGCGCGCGGGAGAGGATCATGTTGCCGAAGCGCCGTCGCCCGCTAGCGTTGAAGGACACAAGCCCCGGCCCCTCGCAACCGCTGTAGCCCGGCAGCAGATCCGTCAACAGGGCGAACTGGTCCTCGCCGCTGGAGCCCTCCAAGTCGGGCATGTTGTCGGCGATCTCCTGCAGGCAGATCACGTCGGGATCGCTCGTCCTTATGTGATCCGCGATTCGCCGGAGGTCGAGGCGCCGGTCCATGCCGAGCCCCCATTGGATGTTCCAGGTGAGGATCTTCATCGCTCGCCTCTCACCGGATTCCCGCGCGCATGAAACTCTGTACGAACTGGCGCTGGAACAGCAGAAAGCCCAGCAGCAGGGGCGCGGAGGTCATGAGCGTCGCCGCGCAGATCACCGACCAGTCGACCCCTTGATCCCCAGCCGAAAAGATCTGCAAGCCCACGGTCAGCGGCCGCGCTTCGACCGAATTGGTGACGATCAGCGGCCACAGAAAATTATTCCAGTGATGGGAGACGGACACGAGGCCATAGGCGAGATAGACCGGCCGCGCGAGTGGCACATAGATCTTCATCAAAATCTGGAAGGCCGAGGCGCCCTCAACCCGCGCGGCGTCGTCGAGTTCGCGCGGCACGGTGCGGAAGGTCTGACGCAGCAGGAAGATGCCGAAGGCCGATGCCACATAGGGCAGGGCGATGCCGGGCAGGGTGTCGATGGCTCCCAGCGCGCTCATGGTGCGATAGTTCTCCACGATCAGCACATCCGGCATGATCATCAATTGCGCCAGCACCAGCGCGAAGGCGACGCCCCGCCCGCGAAATTCGAAGCGCGCGAAGGCATAGGCCGCCAGCGTGCACAGCACCGCCTGACAGGCGAAGATCAGGGTGACGAGAACAAAGGTGTTGAGGAAATAGCGGGCGAAGGGCGCCGCCGCCCAGGCGCGGCTGAAATTGTCGAGGGTGAGGGGCGCTGTCAGCACGAAGCGCGTGGTGAATTCTGGCGGATGGAACGCCGCCCAGAGCGCGAAGACGAGGGGGGCGATCCACAGCACCGCCAGCAGCATCGCGCCGCTCGCTTCCAGCGTTCGTGCGAAGCCCGTGGGGGCATAGGGATCGTGACGGGTTTGCGCGCTCATTGGTAATGCACCCGCTTCTCCAGCCAGCCATATTGAACGAGCGCGATGAGCGCCAGCATGGCCAGCAGGATGATCGTCAGCGCCGCCGCATAGGCGGTGTCCCAGAAGTTGAAGCCGACCTGATAGATATAGAACAGCAGAAGCGCGGTGGCGTTGTCCGGCCCGCCCCGGGTCATCACGATGATATGGTCCACCATGCGGAAGGCGTTGATGACGGCATTGATCAGCACGAAGAGGGTCGTGGGCATGAGCAGGGGAAATTGCACGCGCCGAAAATAGGTCCAGCGGGAGGCGCCCTCCAGATTGGCGGCCTCCGCCAGCACGGGCGAAATCGCCTGCAACGCCGCCAGATAGAAAATCATGAAGAAGCCCGACTCCTTCCAGATGGCGACCATGATCACCGCGCCCAGCGCCGTGTCGCCCGAGCCCAGCCAGTTATGGGCGGGCAGGCCCAGCGCGCTGGCGATCTGCTCGATCAGTCCATATTGCGGGGTGAAGAAAAACAGCCAGATATTCGCCACCGCGATCATCGGCAGGATGGTGGGGGTGAAATAGGCCATGCGCGCGAAGGTGCGCCCGGGCAGGCGTCCATTCACCCAGATCGCCATAAGCAAGGCGAGAGCGATGGAGACGGGGATCGTGCCCAGCGCGAACCACAGATTGTTGGTCAGCGCGCGCCAGAAGACGGGGTCGGAGAGGATCTGCTCATAATTCGCCAATCCCACGAAGCGCGAGGGCCTGCGCGGGCGCGCGGTGGACATGACGCTTTCATAGAGGCTTGCAACGGCCGGCCAATGGGTGAAGACGACCAGAAAGGCCATGGCGGGCAGCAGCAGCAGCCAGGCGGTGAGGGCTTGTGAGGCGGTCTTGGTCATCGGGCGCCTTGGTGGGTGCATGCGCGGGCCGGGCATGACAGCCAGACCCGCGCTTTGATTCAGCGGTAGGACTTGAGAATGCGCTCGGCCTCGGCCTGCGCTTCCTTCAGAGCGGCGGCGACCGGCTTCGTGCCCAGCAGCGCCGCCTGCACATTGTCGCTCAGCGCCTTGGTCACGCGCTGGTTCTCGTGGGTCGACAGTTCAGCCACGGCGAATTCAAGCTGATCGCGCGCCACCGTGGCGGCGGGGAAGCTTGCGGCATAGTCGGTCATGACCTTGGTCTTGTAGGCGTCAGGGCTTGCCGCGACATAGCCGGTGTCGATGCTCCATTGCGCCGCGCGCTCGGGCTGGGTGATCCATTTGGCGAAGCGGAAGGCGGCCTCCTGTTGGGCGGGCGAGGCCTTCTTCGAGATGTTGAAATTGCCGCCGCCTGTGGGGCTGCCGCGCCGCTTGCCCGCTGGCAGCATGGCGACGCCAAAGGGGAATTTGGCGTTGTTGCGGACATTGGTGAGATTGCCCGTCGTGGTCCACATCATCGCGGCCTTGCCTTCGAAGAAGTCCTTGGGGGTGGTGCCCCATTCCACCACGCCGGGCGGGTGGACTTTTTGCTTCTGACCCAAATCCACCCAATATTGCAGCGCGTCCTGCACACCCTGCTTGTCGAAGAAGGTGCGCTCGCCAGCCGCGTCCGCAAGCTCGTCGCCCGCCTCGATGGCGAGGGCCTGCAGCAGCCAGTAGCTGAAGCCGGTGGAGGGGATCTGCACGCCCCACTGGGTCACCGCGCCCGAGGCGTCGCGCTTCGTCAATTTTTCGGCGAAGGCCGTATGTTCGGCCCAGTTGGCGGGCGCCTTCTCGGGGTCGAGGCCCGCCTGTTTGAACAGGTCCTTGTTCCAGTAGAGTACAATGGTGGAGCGCTGGAAGGGCACGCCCCAGACCTTGCCGCCGGTCTGGCTATTGGCCATGAAGGCGGGGAAGAAACTTTTAAGCCAGGCCTTGTCGTCATCAGTCTTCACAAAGGCGTCGATGGGGGTGATCGCGTCTTCGTCGATGAGGGTGAACATATCCGTGGAGAGCTGCACGGAAAGGGCTGGCGGGGCGCCGCTCTTGTGGGCGGTGAGCACTTTCACCAGCGTCTCCTGATAGGTGCCCGCATAGACCGGGGTGACCTTGATCCCGGGGTTCTCCTTGTTGAAGCCCTCCGCATAGGCGTCGATGAGCTTGGTGATCGCGCCGCCCACCGCCACGGGATAGAAGAACGAGATTTCCACCGGCGCGCCCTGCGCCAGAAGGGGAGAGATTTGCGTTCCTGCGGCGAGGCTTGCGGAACCGGCGATGAAAGATCGTCTATCCATTTTTTGATGCTCCTTCGTTAAAAATACGGTTCAATCTTCCGCCCGACGCGGGCGGCGTGGGTCACATAGAGAGGCCTCATTGCGCTTTTGTGTCGAACCAGTGCGCGTCTGAACGAAGCCACTCGACATGAATGCTCTGGCCCTGGGCCACGGCGGCCTTGCCCGGCGTGCGGACCATAAAGGGGGCCTCATCCAAACGCGTTTCAATGAGCGTGTCGGCGCCCAGAAACTCCACCGCCACGACGTTTGCGAGCACGCCTGTGGGGCCTATGCGCACCGCCTCCGGCCTCACGCCGATGAGCGCGTTGGGGCTCGCGCCTGCAGGCATGAGGTGGGGCGTATCCGCGAGGCTCGAGGCGGGAAGGATGTTCATGGGCGGGGTGCCGATGAAGCGCGCGGCGAAGGGCGTGCGCGGCTGCGCGTAGAGTTCATCGGGCGTGCCGATCTGTTCGATACGGCCGCCGTTCATGAGGATGATCTGGTCGGCCATGGTCATGGCCTCCACCTGATCGTGGGTCACATAGACCATGGTCATTCCAAGCCTTTGCTGCAGTGCGCGGATCTCGCGGCGCATCTCCAGACGCAATTGCGCGTCGAGGTTGGAGAGGGGCTCGTCCATCAGGCATACGGCCGCCTCAGCCACGATGGCCCGCGCCAGCGCCACCCGCTGTTGCTGCCCGCCGGAGAGTTGCGAGGGCTTGCGATCCAGCAGCGCTTTCAAGCCGAGGAGGCCCGCGGCGCGCGTCAGTCTGTCGTCGCGTTCGGCGCGCGGGACCTTCCTTACCTTGAGGCCGAATGTGATGTTCTCGGCGACATTGAGATGGGGAAAGAGCGCATAGCTCTGGAATACCATGGCGATGCCCCTTTTGGAGGGCTCCAATGCCGTCACGTCCCGCCCGCCGATAACAATGCGGCCGGAGCTGGGGACGTCGAGTCCTGCGATGAGGCGCAGGGTCGTGGACTTGCCGCAGCCGGAGGGGCCGAGCAGGGCGACGAGCTGGCCAGCAGGCACGCTGAAGCAGGCGTCCGCCACCGCCGTGGTCTGGCCCCAGAGCTTGGTCACGTGGTCGACGAGAATGTCCTGCGTCACGCCCGCCCTCCCTGAGCTTGCGCAGGCGCTGGGCGTGTCTGTTGCTCGCCAGACTGTAGCTTGGCAAGATGGATTGCAAGGGCGTCAGCCAGCGCCGCGCCGCCATGGAGGCCCAGCTTGCTGCGTCGCCAGAGGATATCCTCGGGCTCCTGGGCGAACTCCTCGGCCACGAGGTAGGCCACCTCCCGCTCGCTGAGGCCCGCGCCCAGTTCTCGACCGAGGTTGGCTAGGCTGCGGGCGCCGCCCATAACTCGTTCCACCCGCGTTCCATAGGCCCGCGCCAGCCGCAGGGACATGGGAGCTGGCAGGAAGGGATAGCGCTGGCGCAAATCCGCCAGGAAGGCGCTGAAATCGCCTTGAGGCAGGTCGCCGCCCGGCAGGGGCGCGCCCCCTGTCCAAGGGCCTCTGGACCCCGCCAGCCATGGCGCAAGCTTCTCCATGGCGTGTTCGGCGAGGCGCCGATAGGTGGTGATCTTGCCCCCGTAGATCGAGAGCAGGGGCGCCTGCCCCTCGCCCGCCTGCAGGTCGAGGGTGTAGTCGCGCGTCACCTTCGAGGCGCTGGCGGCTTCGTCGTTGTCATGCAGGGGGCGCACGCCCGCATAGGTCCAGACGATGTCCTCCACCCGCACGGGCCGGGCCAGAAAGCGGCTGGCGGCGGCGCAGAGATAGGCGCGCTCCTCTTCGGAGATGGCGACCTTGCCCGCATCCCCCTCAAAGGGAACGTCGGTGGTGCCGATGAGCGTGTAGACGCCCTCATAGGGGATGACGAAGACGATCCGCTTGTCCTCGTTCTGCAGGATATAGGCGTGGTCGCCCTCATAGAGTTTGCGCACGACGATATGGCTACCCTTGACCATGCGGATGCGCGCGCCCTCATTGGCGCCGGTCCCGCGCTGCAGAACATCGCGCACCCAGGGCCCAGCGGCGTTCACCAGCATGCGGGCTTGCACCGTGGTGCGCGCGCCCTGCGGCCCCTCGATCTCGGCGTTCCAGACGTCGCCCTGTCGCCGCGCGCTGACGAGGCGGGTGCGTGTGCGGATATCGGCCCCGCGCTCGCGCGCATCCATGGCGTTCAGCACCACGAGGCGGGCGTCATCCACCCAGCAATCCGCATAGGAAAAACCCTTGGCGAAGCGCGGCGCCAGAGCCTCGCCCGCTTTATGCCTTCGCAAATCGAGCTGGCGCGAGCCGGGCAGCGTCACCCGGCTCGCCAGATGATCGTAGAGGAACAGCCCCGCCCGGATCATCCAGGCCGGGCGGATGGCGGGATCATGCGGCAGCACGAAACTCATGGGCCAGATGATATGGGGGGCGATGGAAAGCAGGGTCTCGCGCTCGCCAAGGGCTTCGCGCACCAGCCTGAATTCGTAATGTTCGAGATAGCGCAAGCCGCCATGGATGAGCTTGCTGGAGGCGGAGGAGGTCTTGCCGCCGAGATCGTCCATCTCCACCAGCAGCACCCTCTGTCCGCGCCCGGCGGCGTCGCGCGCGATGCCTGCGCCATTCCCGCCGCCGCCGACAATGAGGAGATCGAAGGTCGCCTGCGCGCCGCCTGTCATGCGCGCCTCGCAGCGATCAGATGCTCCGCCAGTTCCACGAACCCCGCGCCGCCCTCACCCCCGGTGATGTATGTCGGCAAATGGCGCATGCGGGCCATATGTTTGCGCACATTGGCGACGCCCACCGACAGCGGAAAGGCCGCGAACATCGGCTCGTCATTGGGTGAATCGCCCACATAGATCACGGATCGGGCGAGGGTCTCGCTCGTCATGCCAAGTTCGCGCGCCAGAAAATTTCGCGCCATGGTCAGCTTGTCCCAGGCGCCGAACCAGCCGTTCACATGAATGGAGCTTGCTTTGGCCGTTGCGCCCGCTGCTGCGAAAAGAGCGAGGATGCGATCCACGCTGGGGGCTGGCAGGGGCGGCACATCCTCGCAGAAATCAATGGCGAGATCGGCGATGCGGTAAGGCTGGTCCGAGGCCAGCGCGCAGCCGGGAACCTCCGCCAGAATGACCTCCGCCAGTTCATCAAGCCGCCGCCGATTGCTCGCGCGTTGTTCCTGTGACAGGGCGTGATGGGCGTGCATGACCCTGGCTGCGCGATCGTAGCGGAAATAGAAGGCGCCATTCTCACCCACCACCCCCGCTACAGGCCAGAAACGGGCGATGAGATCGCACCAGCCCGCCGGGCGACCGGTTATGGGCGCCACGACGAAACCTGCCGCTTGCAAACGTTCCATGGCGCCATAGGCGTCGGCGGTCAGCCGACCCTCCGTCGTGATTGTGTCATCAATATCGGCGAGAATGCAGTTGACCTCGGTCAAGACCTGCGCCGTAAGCCCCTCCAGAGCTGGTCGCTCCCCCTGAAACATGATTACTCCAAAAGACTCAATCGTAACTATTTACGCAACTTTGCATTTTAAAATGTGGGAAGTCAAGCAGTCGCGAATGTGGAAAGCGCAAACCCGCGCTAAGGCGGGCGCCATCAAAAAAACGTTCAATCAATCAGCGATGTAAATCTCCACCCCCGCCTTTGACGCGGGCGCCGCGAGCTTGGAGGGTAGTTTGGCGTTCACGACAAACCCTGTCAGATCCCCCCAGGGACAGATCATTTCGAAGAAGGGTTTCTCGAACTTGCTGGAATCCGCCAGAAGATAGGCGGCGTTGGCGCGGGCGACCATGGTGCGCTTGACCCAGCAGGCGTCGGTCTCCGCATCCACGGGTCCCTCCGGCATGACGCCACTGGCGCCGATATAGGCGCTATCCACATTGAAGCGGGAGAGAAAGGCGATGGTCTCCGCCCCATAGACCCCGCGCTCGCGGGCGGAAAAATCGCCGGGGCAAAGGATCATCCGCACCCCCGCCTGCCCGCCCAGCGCATTCACCACGCCCAGCGAATTGGTGATGATGGTCAGCGGCTTGCTGGAGCTGGCCAGCGCCTGCGCGAAGAGCGTGGTGGTGGAGCCTGAATCGATCATCAGCACGTCCCTGGGACGCACGAGGGCTGCGGCGCGCTCGGCGATCCGCCGCCGCTCCTGCACGGCAAGCGCGGTGCGCTCATCAAAGACGGGCTGCAGCCCCACATGGCGGCCCGTGGCCCCGCCATAGGTGCGGTTGATCATCCGCCGCTGCGTCAACTCCTCGATGTCGCGTCTTATGGTCTCGGCGGACACGCCAAGCTTTTCAGCGAGTTGCGATGTGCGCATGGCGGCATTGGCGTTGAGCTCGGCGACAATGGCGCGCTGGCGCGCATCCTTCTTGGAGACGCTGGTCTGATCCTGTTTCACGTAGGTTCCATCTCCCATATGGCGCGGCCGCTCGCCCTGATCATGGCGCGGGGGAGGGCTGGCGTCGAGATTTGCGGTCGCTAGCAAAAGGTCCCGCTCTACCGGGACGCGCGAACCAAGCGGAACTTTTTTGTGCATAATTATTAAAATTTGTCACAAAAATTTTGCATAAAATTGCAAATAAAAACACGTTAACTTCCAAAATATCTATCGCGCCTCCTGGTGGGGCCCGAAGGCTGATCCTCATTGAGGGGAGCGATTATGATGACGAATACGGCCAAAAATATCATAGCCTGGGTAAATGTGAGCAAAAATACCCTCAAGCCCGGCCAGACCGAGCAACTGACAATCGAGTTCAGCCGGGATCCCGGCGCCTTGACCGTCCAGAATTTTATGGCCACGGGCGGTGCGCTCAGCCAACTCCAGGGCTCGGGGCTTGAGCGCACCTTGATTTTTACGGCTGGCTCTGTTCCCGGGCCTGCTAGCGTGTCGGTTACGCCCGATATATGGGGCGACACGTTCCAGATGAACCCCTCGGCCCCCCTGCAGATCCTAGCAGGCGACCATTATATCGACGTTCGGCAAGTCGTCGACACAACGATTAAGCCTGTGGCGCCAAATCTCCAGCAGACCGGTGCGAAGGTAGACGTCCTGAGCGGACGGGCCAATCCCAATTCGACGATCAAACTCCTCTTCGATCATGGGGGCGGTACAAATAGCCCTGTGGATAATCTAACAACCTTTGGAAAACAGAATTCGTCGGTTTCCCTGGTTGCGACTCCCAATCCATTGGGGGGCAGCACTGTATCCAAACTTGTTTCCACTCTGCAAAATGTTTCCACTCTGCAAAATGGGGGAAACTACGTCGAGGCCTATCAAAATGCCAATATTGTATCCGGAACAGCTTACACGCTATCGGCTTATGTAAAAGCCGCTGGAGGCAACTACGCCCAGATTGTCGGAAACACAGTTCCTTTTGGGACATTTTACGTGAACTTTGATTTGAGCAATGGCGGCGTTAAGGCGTCCGAAGGCACCGGTCACATTCTTGGCTATGGAATCGACGATGTAGGGGCCGGTTGGTATCACGTCTGGGTGTCTGCTCAGGCGATGAGTACCGTCGCCTTCAACCATATGTCGCTTGGCATGGTTCAGTCGATGGACGCAGGTCGTGGCATTGGCGCCTCAGTGCAGAACTCGGGTATGCTTGTATGTGGCTTCACCTTTGAAACCTCGAAGATTGTGACAGTGTCCACTGACGCAGGCGGCGCGTGGACCTACAATGCAGGTTCTCTGAGCGATGGAAATTATACCGTCAAGGCATTGAATGCCGATGGGTCGACTGACCAAACCTTGAAATTTTCTTTAACCAAGGGAGTCGTCTCAACATCGTCCGCGTTGTCGGCGCAACAAGGATATCCTATTCCGACTGTGAAAGTGGGTGACGCCTATCACGTTGACGCAACGGGGTCCTGGACGAACAAGCATGACGTGATGCTTGAGGGTGTTGGAACGGCGGCCTCGAAAATCACGATCTATCAGCAGAACAGTCCGATGAAGGGAGCTGATGGACATGGCGATAGAACAACCCTTGGAACGGTCACTGTCGACAACAGCGGTCATTGGAGCTTTCTTGCCAACAACCTTTCGGAGGGCGAACATACAATTTATACAGAGCAGAGCATCAACGGTTTGGATGATACTTCGATCGAGAGTGTCCTTTACACGGGTTACAGTGTTGTTGCTCACCGGAATTTTGGCGCACTTAACAAGACCACTGATCCGGTGACCCAGGCCTATACTGGTTACAAACTTCCGTACCAATCAGGTGCAGGGCCGCAGGAAACTATTTATGGCAGCGAGAATGCTCTCGCTATGAATCTAGGAATAACGGCGCTTGATTGCGATACAGCAAATACGAGTGATGGCGTGATCGTCTTGTCTCATGACTTTAATTGGGGCGATGTGACTGGAAGCTCGATCAATCCCGCGATAGGCTCCAATGCTGCGCCCAGCACTCTGACATATGCCGCTACGAAACTGCTTAATGTAGCAACCTATTTAAACATTGCGAGCAATCCAAATTCGCCAAACACGCCCCTTGTTGTTCATCCATCCACGTTTGAGCAAATGGTTGTATATGCAAAAGCGAATGGTCTGGACGTCGTGGTCGAAATTCGTTCGACCGATCAAGCGCTCGCTTCATTGGAAATTTTGAAACGGTACGACATGGTTGATCATGCCAGAATTTGCTGTTTCGATGGTAACTATGGAGGGGGTAGCGCCTGGAATGGAACCGGCGCGCTCGATTATTTGCATAAACTTGCTCCTGAAGCGCATTTAGATCATATCAGTTATGGTTACACAGACAAGTTACACTATCTTACAACAACGGGAGATGACGCGTGGAACGCCATTAAAAACAATCCTGCAAAGGCATCTAATATAGCGCAATCGGAAGCTATCACCTCGGCTTCTAATTACGCTTTATTTGTTCAAAACACAGACCTTATGAACGCTCTAATTCAAATTCGCGCTTTGGAGAAAAAATATGATTCTACCCTCATTCCCCCGACAAACGCACAAGGTCAAGTAATCGACATATCATATTTTGAAGCCAACCTTGCTGTCGTGCTCGCTTATAATAATGGAAATAAAAGCTTGAATAGCAAATACCAATTGAATTTGCCAGTCGACGCCCAATGGGATCTTGACATCAATACAAGTCCATCGGGTAGCATCATACAACATGTGATCAGCGATCTCGGCGTCAATGTGATGACATGGAGCCCGAGCAGTCAATCTGATTTAGATAAGGCTAAAAATTTAGGCATAACCCAAGTCGATTCCAACATAGACACGAATGCTCCGCAACCCGTTCTTCATCTCGTCGTCGATACCCATATTGCGGCGCCAAAATTTACAGTGACTTATGACGCAGGGCATAATCAATATGTGCTGGACGGTGCGGGCGAGGCCTACGCCCGTGTGGATGTCTATGATTCGAAGGGGCAATTCGTAGCGACTGTCAAAGCTCAGGGCGGAGGTGATTGGAGCATATCCCTGTCGTCAGGTTCATTTCCAGGGACAAACTACGTACAGGCCCGCCAAACTGATCAGGCTGGCAATGAGAGCTGCATGTCCACTGGCGTGTTGCTCAAGACCTTTATTTTACTCGGCGATAGCACGCCTACAATTAATCCTGTCTCGTCTGTTTTGACGCTTGGACTCGACTTCAACAAAAATGGCGTCTCTGATTCCATCAGCCTTGGTAACCCGGCCTCACTTCCGGTTTCGCTTTCAGTCGTGGATGGGGCGACAAAAGCCGCCCTGATGACGATCACCGACGATAGTCAAAATTTCTATCCCGGGAAATCGGTTGCGAGTGTGGGGGATACAAATGGAGATGGATACGGCGATCTTATTGTCGGGTTGACTGGAAATTCATACGCTTTCACAGCGGCGCTTGTCCTGTTGGGTTCAGGTGGCGCGCCCTCTTCATGGACTGTGTCTCAAATTGCTGCTGGATCCAGTGATCATGGCTACGCTATCCGTGCCGAATCGCTCAACATGAAAACCGGCTGGGTCGTCGCAGCTGCTGGTGACATCAACGGAGACGGTCTCAACGACATGCTAGTCACAGCGCAAGATTTTAATAATAACGCTGGCAGGGTCTATGTAGTCTTCGGGAAGACCGATACGGATGCGGTCTATCTGCGTGATGTCGCGCTAGGTAAGGGTGGCTTTGTAATCGATGGGGTCGCTGGTTCCCACGCGGGCACAACAGCTTTTGGAGCGGGTGATCTCAATGGCGATGGCTTTGCGGATTTGGTGATCGGCGCCGCGCAAAACACCCAGTATGTCGTCTATGGCGGTCCGCAGTTCATAACCCAGTCTCTCGTCAACGGAACATCCGGCGACGATGCCCTGTCGGGAACTGCCTCCGCAGAAGCCATCGTTGGTGGCAAGGGCAATGATGTGATCGACGGTAAGGGCGGCGCTGACGTCCTGCTCGGCGGCGACGGGAATGATACATTCATCTTTGGCGTCGTCATGGCCCAGAGCAATAACTTCATGAAGATCGACGGTGGCGCGGGCAATGACAAGATCGAGTTGCATGATGGCGTCAGTTTCGATTTGTCGGGGTTTGCGACCCGGGTCGTGAATGTGGAGAAAATCGACATGGCGACAGACGGCGGCCACAATGACGCCAGCCTCTCCTCAGCCTCCATTCTGGCCTCCGGCGGTCAGATGACTCAGGGCGCTTCGATCTTCGCACATGGCCTGACCATCGACGGCGCAGCCAATGATACCCTCCATCTGCGCGCTGCGGATGGATGGACCACTGATTCCATCGCGCATCCCTTGGGCTATGACTTGTACAAGACAGCGAACGACGCCCACCTTTTGGTTAATCATTCGGTGCAAGTCCAGTACGATTTGGTGGCCTGAGCCGCACGCGACGGACGTTATTGTAGTGTCCGTCGATTCAGTCTTTTAGGTGAGGCGCTGCCACAGGTTCTGGCTTTGGCTACGGAACAAAGAGTTTATTGCAATGAAATATTTCGCTTTTTCGATTCGTTGAAAGCCTTTGTTCTCCATGGGACCCATACTGGCCTGATTTGGATAAAGGCTTGAGGATTCGCGACCGCATTTTTATTTCAGATGGCGATAACCGAATAAAATTATTGATTTCAAAATTTTAGCAATTCATGGCTCCGTTCCGGGACAAGCCAGGCCTTATTCAGGCCTTCCATCTTTTGTTTTACGGGCTATAGTGAGGGGAAAGTGAACTATTTTATTTGAGAGTTATTTGGATAAACCGATGGTGAATATATTAATTGTCGATGACGAAATTGATATGGAGCCGCTGATCCGTCAACGTTTTCGGCATGCGGTCCGCGCAGGAGAGATAAGCCTCCATTTCGCGCGTGACGGTCTTCAAGCGCTTGAGATTGTGGATGCAAATCCGAATATCGCGCTGGTCATCACCGATATCAACATGCCGCGTATGGACGGGTTGACGCTGCTGGAACGCCTGTCTGACCGCCTCGATCTGACGACCAAAACCATCATCGTGTCCGCCTATGGCGATCTCGCCAATATCCGCGCCGGCATGAACCGCGGCGCTTTTGATTTCGTCACCAAGCCCATCGCATTCGACGATCTCAAACTCACCATGAATCGGGCGCTGGAGAAGGCCCGCATGGAGGGTCTGGCGCGCGATGCGCAAACGCGCCTTCGTGAAATCGAGAAAGAATTCGAATGGGCCCGCCGCGTCCAGATGGGGATTTTGCCCCGGCCATGGCCCGCCGGAGGCTCCGAAGACCTCATTGGCTTCATGCGTTCTGCGCAGGAAGTCGCCGGCGATTCCTATGACTTCATTCCGATTGACGAGGACCATGTCGGTTTCGCCATCGCTGATGTCGCGGGCAAGGGCCTACCGGCTGCGATGATGGCCGGGGTCACTCATTCGCTTCTGCGGGCTCTGGCGAGCGATATTCTCGATCCTGCGGCCTGCCTCGCGAAACTCAACAGGCTCCTCATTTCCCATAATCCGGAAATGCTTTTCGTCACAGTCTTTTATTGTGTTCTGGATCGCGCGACGGGGGTTGTTTCCTTCGCCAACGCGGGCCATCCCTGGCCCTTCAGGATCGATGCGAGTGGCGCGGTCGCGGCGCTGTGCGGGCAAATCGGCATTCCCGTGGGCATCAGGGATCATGAGTCCTGGGAGACCGCTGAAGTGAAGCTGAACCCGGGCGATCGGCTCTTCCTCTACAGCGATGGATTGACCGAAGCGACGAACGAAAAGGCCGATATGTTTGGCGAGGATCGCTTGTGCGCCCGGTTGCAGGCGCTGGCCGCAGAGCCCTCTGGTGACTTGATCCGACAATTGATGGCTCACATTGATGAATTCAGAGGGGCCGCGCCCGAACTCGATGACGCGACCTGTCTGATGCTCGATTGGCGCGGACGTGTCGGCGGATCGCCGTCTGGCCTCGCCGATGCCGGAATCCATTGCGTTTAATGCTTTCATACAAGGCCAGGGAGGCGCCATTATGCCGAGAGTCGGCGTCGGATATAGCGAGGCTGAGGACAGTTTCGCCGCCGGACAGGAGATGGCCCGGGCCGCCATGGCTGGGGGCGGGCTCGAAGGTTGCGATCTCGCGTTGCTGTTCTCAACCTGCCAGCATGATCCACTGGCCTTACGCGATGGCCTGCGATCCGTCATTGGGCCAGAGGCGCGGATCGCTGGTGGTTGGGCGGTGGGCGCGATGACCAACGACCGCCTGGGCTATGGAGGCTTTCAAGCCGGCGTCGCCTGCTTTTCGATGCCCGCAACGCATTTCACGCTGTTTCGCGAAGATGGGCTCGCCGATCACGAATTTGACGTGGGCGAGAGGCTTGGCGCGCAATTGATCAAGGCTGGCGTGGATGCTGCGGTTTGTCCCAAGCTTCTGCTCTACGATAGCATCAATAGGCTCACTGGCCGCACGAGGCTGAACATGGCGACGCCGTTGCTGGCTGGCATGCGCAAGGCGGTCCCGCATCTCAACAACCTCGTTGGCGCGGGTCTTGCTGGCGATATGGCGGGTCAGTCGACGTTTCAATGGTTCGACGACGTCGTTGGTCAGCAGACCGCGATGGCGCTCGCATTTGCGCCCCATATCAAAATGCATACGGCGATCTTACGCGGCGCCTTTCCTGTCGGCGACTACCATACGGTGACCCGGGCTGAGGGCGCGGCTGTCTTGGAAATCGATGGGCGTCCCGCCCTCGATGTCATCTCGCAGTTGCTGGGCGGAGCGAAGGATCCTTCTGAATTTGCGTTTTACGTGATGCTCGGCGTCAATCATGGCGATCCCTGGGCGCCCTATGAGGAAGAGAACTATAGCAACTGCCTGTGCCTGAGGGCCGATCTGAAGCGACAACAGCTCATCATGTTCGAGCCAGAGCTCGTCACCGGAACCCGCTTCCAGCTCATGAGCCGCAACCATGACCCACTCGCCATCGCACGCAAGGTTGACGATCTCTTCAGTCGCATCGGCGATGAGGTTCCGTTTTTTGCGCTCTATATTAATTGCGCCGGTCGCGCCGGGGCCTATGCCGGCGTCGAATATGAAGACGGCCATTACGTGCAACGCGCGATCAATGACCGGGCGCCGCTGCTGGGTTTCTATAGCGGCGTCGAAATTGGGCCAATCCGGGGAGAAGCAAATTCCATGGATTGGACCGGCGTCCTGTGCCTGTTCACCATCAAAAGCTGGCAAAGCAAATGAGGAGAGCCGAGATGAGCAAGGTCGTGAACGGAGTGAACCTGGAAGCGCTTGGCGGTTTTGTGGATGCGGTGAAGACTGGTGTGGTCTCGCCGGAAATCCGCTTCTCCGCGAAGTCGGACTGGGCGGGCGGCACACGCACCGAGGTCACAATCGACCAGTTTTCCGCTGGGGGCGTCCAGGCGGTGCCGGCCGAGCGAAGTTTCAAGCTCGTGGTCGATGAACCGGCAGCCCTCGGGGGACAGGATACGGGCCCAAACCCTGTCGAATACCTCGCCGCTGGCCTTTGCGGCTGCATCACGGCGGGCATTGTGACCAATGCCGCCTTGTTCGGCGTGAAGGTTGAGGGGATAGAGGTGGTGGTCGATGCGGACATCAATGTCCTCGGCCTTTTCGGTCTTGACCGCAGCGTCCCCTCCCATTGCAACCGCATCACTTACACCGTGAAACTTCATGGCGAGGATGCCGCTGCGCTTTTGAAATCCAAGCAAGTGATCGACGGCAAGTCGCCCGTGCGCAATACCCTCGCCAACGCCATTGAAATTGTGACGGATGTCGTCTGATCACACGACGTCCGCATCTTCAGCTGAAACGCTTTTGAGCGATCAGGGCGGCGCGATGGGCGAGCCCTTCGGCGAGATCGGCGATGTCGTCGAATTGCGCCGAATCGCAGGCTATTTTCGGGAGATGGCCAGCTCAACCGGCGCGCGGCTTCTCCTTGCGGAGACCAACGCGTCGCGAAACCGTCAGGAGTTGGAACAGAAGACACGGGGCTTTTCCCTCCTGTCGCGCCTTGCGTCGGATGTCTCCGCCAACGAGGAGCCGACGTTTCTCGCCAGAATCCTTGCGGGCCATCTGAACAGCATGCTCAACATGGCCCGAAGTGTAGTCCTTGTTCGGGATTTGACCGGGCTCTATTTCAACGTGCTGGCCTGCGCGGGATATGTCGAGGTGGACCAACGGCGTCTTCGGGAGCTGGCGTTCTCCTTGCCTGACGATGTGGCTCGAGGTCGACGCATCGTTTCAACCCTTGGCAGCCTTACGGAGGAGGATAGGGCGGCTTTCTCCCTGCTCGACATCCCTTTCTTCATGGCTGTTCCCGTCAGCGTCGAGGCTGAAGTCTCCGCCTTTATCGTGACGGGACGGATACGTGAGCAGCTGCCGTTTTCTCCGCCATTGAATTCGGCGGATCTTGAAACGGTCGGCGCCATAGGCGGGTTCTTCGCCGCCTATCTGGCGCGCCATCGGCTGATGCAGCGTGATCGCGAGCGCAGCCGCGACCGTATCGCCGAGGTCGAGCGATTGGTGAGCGAGCGTACGGCCGAGATCGAGCGGCAGCGCGCGCTTCTGGATGAATCCTTGAAGAAACTGCATCAGACGCAACAGCAGCTCATCATGCGTGAAAAGCTGGCTTCGCTTGGCCAGTTGATGGCCGGGGTGGCCCACGAAATTCGCAATCCCCTCAATTTCATCAATAATTTCTCGGCGCTGTCGTGGGAGCTTATTACCGAAATCGAGGAGATTCTGGACGAGCCGTTAACGGGACTGGCCTATGAAAGACGCGAGGAGTTCGAAGATCTCTTTGGCACACTGAAGTCCAATATGAAGAAGATCGGCGATCACGGCGAAAGGGCCACCAGCATCCTGCGAAACATGTTGCAATATTCGCGCAGCGACGGTGGTGGACTCGAGACCTGCGATCTTAACGCGCTTCTGGTTGATGCGATTGAATTCGCTCGTCATCTGGCGCGCGCGCAGGACAGGGCGTTTGACGTTGCGATCATCCGCGAACTCGACGCCTCCATCCCGAAACTCACCCTCGTGCCCCAACAAATATCGCGCGTATTCGTAAATCTTGCGAGCAATGCGTTTGGGGCGTTGAAAAAGCGTCGTCTTGCCTCAGGGGCTGATTATCAACCGATGCTGGAGATCAAAAGCCGACGCCTTGATCGCGGGGTGGAAGTGATTTTGCGAGATAATGGCGTAGGCATAGCCGAACAGGTCCGCCCACATATTTTTACGCCTTTCTTCACGACGGGCGCCCCAGGCGAGGGGACGGGTCTGGGCCTGTCGCTTTGTTATGACATCATCGTCAATGCTCACAAAGGCTCCATTGAGGTCGCCTCCGTGGAAAACGAGTTCACCCTGTTCACCATTCATCTGCCCGGGTGATCGCAGCCGTCCCAGTTGAGCGCGCTGGGGTTTAATGATTTGGAAATGTGTTGAATGCTAAGTTTATGTTGAGTCAGAAGAAGATATTTCCACCGTATTCGGAATGTCCAGGAGGCCGGTCGTGAGGATCGAGACGGAAGTCACGAGCAAAGGCGCCCTCATCATTCAATTGCATGGTCGCATGCAGTTGAAGGATCTGCAGGGCATGGAAGCAAGGCTCAAATCTCTGGTGCGTGGACATAAGGCTGTCATCGTGGACTTGAGTGGCCTTGATGTCCTTTTTTCCATGGGGTTGAGAGCCCTCATCATGTGCGCTCAGTTGCTGGATCTGAAGGGGGGTAAATTGGCTTTGATGGCGCCGACCGAGAATATCATGGCTGTTCTGCAGGCCAGCGGCGCATCGCAACTCATTCCAATATGTCGCGATCAAGCGGAGGCGGAAGCAGCGGTCGTGTTGTCCCCCACGGTTTGATGGAGCATTTTGTAGGTGGAACGATTGGCGACGTCTTATAAAAAGGAAGTCGTCGCCTCCATGGGGGAGGTGACGCGAGTTGTCGCCTGGGTGGAGAAAATTGCGCAGCAAAATTCTGCATTGTCTCCTGCCGCTGTCAACGCGGTGGTGGTCTGCGTGCAGGAGTTGCTTTCAAATGTGGCTTTGCACGCCCATCGGCCTGACGGCGCTCCAAGGGTCAGAGTTGATTTGGAGATGAGCGCCTGCGGGATCGTCGTTCGCGTCGAAGATAATGGCGAGGCCTTTGATCCAACAAATCATATTCCGGAATTTGTCGATAGGGATCTGGCGTCAGCCCATGTGGGTGGGCGAGGCGTTCGCATTGTCCGTCATATGAGCCGCTCCATGTCTTACGCGCGGTCCGGCGATTGGAATTGCATTCGGCTGGAAATCGTCTGACGCCGAGCATGTGGAGCGGGGCCAGATTGGCTTCCGCCCTCGGGTTTGAGGCGGCCCGTGGTTCCAGGCGCCACAGGCGCAATCATAATTGTTGAGGGTTCAGCGGTTCTTCGGCGGGTTATCGATATAATTTTGTAGAAACTGGTGGGTTTTCGCGGGCAGCACCAGGTTCTTGCGCACCTTGGAGGCGACGGACGAATCTGCGGTCCATTCCGGCACGAAGCCAAAGGTCTTCATGGCGTCTTCGCCATAGGCCTTATCCGTGTTGAGTTTTTCAACCGCCGCCCGCAAGGCCTCGATTGCTTCCTTCGGGGCGCCTGGTGGCATCACGATGAGACGTTGCATCGCGCCATTCAGTGCGATGACCGCCTTGTAGATTTCCCATAGCTCACCTTCAGGGAGCTTCCCATAGACTTTGGCGTAGAGTTCATGGAAGGGGAGAATATCAAGGCCCGCGGTCTGCGATGTCGTTGACAACTTTTCCCCATCGTAATTGGGGTCGTAGTAGACGCCGATGGCTTCCCCCTTTTCCACAAGCTGTGGCTGGATCACCGCGCGGTAACTGGGCGGCGATTCCGAATAAAAATTCACCTCTCCGATCTGGAACGCGTTTCGCGCCCCCGCCGAGCCTTTGTAGGAGGTCACATAGCCATATTTCACGCCGAGCATGTCCAGGGTCAAACGCAGCAGGATATCCTTGGCGTTATCGACGCCGAGCCCGCCCGAAACGATATTCTGCCCCTTCACAACATCGCTCGCCACTCTCAATCCCGGCTTGATGTCGCTGCGCATGAAGTAGATGGCGGTGCCCGGCTGATAGGCGATGAAATTATAGTCGAGATAATCCACCCGCTGCGACTGGGGTTTTATCGCATATTGAAAGGCGGTGCCCGTGAGATAGCCGAACATCGTGCCATCCTTGGGCGCGACTTCGCCAAGGTAGTTGGTGCCGGTGATGCCGCCCGCGCCATCCATGTTCTGCACGATGACCGAGCGCACGCCCGGCAGATGGTTCGGCAGATAGCGCATCAGCAGGCGCGCTTCGATATCGGTTGGTCCACCCGCTGCATAGTTGACGAGGATCGTGACGCGCTTGTCCCGGAAGAAGTCGTCAGCGGCGCTCGCCCTCTCCCCCAGCACGAAAAGGGCGGCGATGGCGATGATTGCTCTGATCATGGTCCCCTCTAGGCTATGTCGCTTTTTGTATCGACCTTGTTCGCAACCTCCCGCCGATCCTGGGCGATCGCGTTTCCTGACGAATAGGGGACGATGCTAGTGCATGGTCGGCCCTTGCGCCAGCGCGGGCTGGGCGGTCACGTCGCGCAGTCAGGGGGCGAACAGCAGATGCTGGCCGTGGGCCGCGCGCTGGCGGGGGCGCCCAAGGTGCTGCTGCTGGACGAGCCCATGGAGGGGCTCGCGCCTGTGATAGTCGACACGCTCTTCGACGCCTTCTCCAAGATCCGAGACGAGGGCGGCATGACCATCATTCTGGTGGAACAAAAGGTCGATCTCGCGATGGATTTCGCCCGCGACGCCATCATTCTGGATCGCGGCCGGATCGTCTGGCGCGGCGCCAGCGCGGACCTGAAGGCGGATGAACAGGCCCAGCACAATTTTCTGGGCGTCGGCGCCGAAGGAGAGTGAGGCGAGGCGGTAGACCTCGCCAGCCTCTCTCAGCCCTTGCGCTCGCTGGTGACGTGTTTCAGCCCCCAGCCCAGCATGTCGATCTCATGGGGGGCGAGTTTGAAGTCGAAGCCTTCAAGTTTCGTTTTCAAACTGGCGGCCTCGGCGCGCCCGTCTTCTGAGGTCGCTTCGACGGCGAAGCGCACCCAGCCGTCAGTCAGATTGCCGACGGTTGTATAGGTGATTTGCACCCCATTGCGCGCAGTCACGATCATGCGCCGGGCGTCGGGGGCTGGCGCGCCCGTGTGTTTGCGCACGTCCTGGAACGAAATGGGGTCGACCATGAAGGACAGGCGCATGATCTTGGAGGCGTCGCCGTCCTTGTCCTCGGGGGCGTTGAGCAGCTTCAGGTCGTCGCCCTTCTTCTCGGACGCCGCCTTGATCTCATCAAGGCCGCCGCCAGTCAGGGTCAGGCTCGCCAGCGCGTCGCGGCCGATGTTCGTCACATTGGTCTCGAACCAGGCCGCGTGGGGCGCAGGCGCCCGCACCTCGCCGCGCACCACAAAGGTCTGCTTTTGCTCGGGCAGGCGGATATAGAGGCCGCCGCGCGCGCCGCCCACCGTGGCGTCCCTATTGCCGATGATGACGGCGGCCATGACCTGGCCGCGCCCATCGCGGATGGTCACCTGACGCCCCACCGTATCGGGCGCGCCGCCTGCCTCGCCCAGCCCCAGATCTCCATAGCGGGCTGGATCGGCCGTCTTGGTCTCTTCATAGGCGAGGGTGGCCGCGCCCACCAGAATGTCCCGGAAGGCGTCGGCCTTGACCGGATAGCCGGAATCCTTCTCGAAGAAGCCGTTTTCGCGTCGTTCAACGGTGAAGCTCTTCTCGCTGTCGACGATGGTGATCGAGGCGACATCGTTGAGGCGCGGAACGAGATTGGCGAAGACAGGCTCGCCGCGCCGGTCGCCCGCCAGCCCTTGCGGACCCGTGCGCAGGCTGGCGTTGGCGGCGCCGATGGCGGCGATGGTGAGAACAGCAAGAACGCCGATCTGTTTCGTGTTCATGGGCTTTCTCCGTTCAAGCGTCTTTGCGCGGCAGGGGGCGGTTCTTGCGCCGCAGGGCGAGAAGAAGCGCGATCACGCCGACGAG
>CANGTC010000023.1 GCA_947456505.1 Beijerinckiaceae bacterium | reverse complement strand
CTAGCGTCCAGGACCGGCGTTTGCGCCTGGGCAGATTTGTGGCTACTGGCTCTACGATCAACATGGGCGATAATGTCCACTTCTAATACAAGTGGACACTTATACGAGCCTCGCAAAAGCAATCTAGGCGGCCTTCGCCGGAGGAATACATTATTACGCGCCAAGCAGGGTGCCACTGAAGGGTGTGCCCGCCGCGCCCTGATGGCTCAGCCGCCTCCCGCCAAGGCCATGCACTAGGTCACAGCCCTTCGGGGGGACGGACCTCGCGGCATATCGCGGCTTCCCCTTCGGCGTGGCGCCAAGACCAACTCAGGTCCGGCCGTGGAGGGTGAAATATCTTCGCTGCGAAAGCATTTCGCGGGGGTCGGGGTGGCTCGCCACTTTTTTTGGGTGAGTTTTTTTTGGCCGAGCAGGCAAGCGTTGCGCACGACGGCTGTGGGGCTGAAGGCCTGCCCCATCGGCTTGGACGCAAGCAGGGCCTTAAAACCATCGTCAATAAGGACTACGGCCCCCTATCCAGAAAACTTCGCCCAGCGGGTCCGCTATGGGTCCGCAGAATTTTAGCCCCGGAAAAGAGCGACCTAAAAAGCCACCTAAGTCTCTGATTTAATTGGTGCCGGTTGCAGGAGTCGAACCCGCGACCTACTGATTACAAATCAGTTGCTCTACCAACTGAGCTAAACCGGCGCGCCCTCAGGCAGACATGAGCTAGCAGTCTCTTGTGAATCGCGCAACTGGGTTAGGGGATCGTTCGGGTCCATTGGGTGAATTACGGCCTAACACTTAATCTACAGGTGTGAGCATTCGATCATCATGGATTTTGATGGTTGAGGGTGCGAGGTGTCATTGGGCGCCTCCATGGCTGCCGCCGCCAAGGGGTCCCAGCTCAGGATCAGCTTCCGATTGCCGATTAGCGGTTTGGTTGCAGTCTTGGATGGGTGGGTGAGCGAGGAGCCTTCGCGCCCGGATCTCGCGATCATCGATTGGGGCGGAAAGATGCTTAACAAGAGCAGCAAACAATCTGTTGTGCGAAACAATTGATGCTGATCCTGTTTTGCGCATCGACGGTCAACGATAAACGGGTGCGAGGCTGTTGCTGTCGAGCGCGAATGTCATAAAAACGTGTACGGTGAGTGTCAGATATAACTTGGGTGCTTTTTGGCGCTAATGCACAGTTTTAGGGACCTCTCAAACTAGCGGATGGCCCCCTCATAAAGTAGCATCTTAGCTCAGTGTCGGTGGGCGGGCAGGCAGGAAAGAGTACAATGCCGTTTTGGATTTTATGTTTTTTTATAATTGGTTGGGTCCATTTCCTTGGTTATCCGCAGGCCAAGGCGCAAGACACTGCCGGTCCATCCAAGCAAGAGAGCCTCTCCTTTGGCGTGCAGGAGCAGGCTGAAGCCTGGACCAATCAAGCGGGTGGCCGTCAACGCGGCGTCACTGCAAATGGCTTGCTGACACTGAGCTTGAATGCTGATCTTGGGGTGTTGGCGAGCCTTGATGGGTGGCGCCTCTACGGCAGCGTATTCCAGATCCACGGGCGGGGTATCTCACAAGATCTCGTGGGAAATTTACAAACAATCAGTAATATTGAAGCCACACGCTCGACGAAACTTTACAATCTATGGATAACAAAACAGTTCTTTGACGGACGTTTAGATCTGCGTATCGGTCAGGAAGGCGCTAATGATGAGATGATGATCTCACAACAGGCGCAACTTTTCTTAAATTCAAGCTTTGGTTATCCAGCTCTTCTTGCTGCTAATCTTCCTTCGGGCGGCCCAAACTATCCGATCGCCGCCCCCATGACGCGCTGGGTCTACAAGTTCGGCGAGGCCGTCTCCTGGTCCGGGGCGATTTTTGATGGAGATCCAGCCGGGCCAGGCGCGGGCGATCCTCAACTGCGCGATCGTTATGGCATGGCCTTTCGTCTGCGGGATGCGCCTTTGATTTTCAATGAGTTGTGGTTCCGTCCCGAAGGCGCTTTTGAGGGGTATTTGCCTGGGCTGTGGAAGGTGGGCATATGGCGCCATGACGGGGATTTCGCGGACCAGCGTTTTGATCCCACCGGCGGGAAAATTGCGCTCACGGGGGCGGCGGGTTTGCAGCATAGAGGCAACCATGGATTTTATGCGGTCATTGATCAGCAGATCTGGCGGCGGCCGGGCACGGATGATCAGGGCCTTGGCGTTTGGGGCTTGGCGATGTCCTCCCCTCAAGACCGCAATCTTATCGACCTGTTCGTTGAAGGCGGTCTGACATTCAAGGGTCTGGTTGAAAGTCGCCCGAAAGATACTTTGGGCCTCGCCTTCGCCTACATGCGCACCAGCAAGGCGGCGCGGACCTATTATGCCGATGGATATGCGGCGGGAACGGGCTTGAAGCCCATTCAGGCCTTTGAATTTGTTACAGAGCTTACCTATCAGGCGATCATTTCCGACAAACTGACACTGCAACCCTCCCTACAATATGTTCGTAATCCCGGCGCCGCCATTCCCATCTCGGCTAACCGCTTCTCCCAAGATTACCAAAAGCCAGCCTTCGTGGCGGGCGTTCGCGCCACACTCTCGTTCTAAACCTGAGGATAGCTTGTCTGACTGTTGGTAAGGGCGTGGAAAAAGGGTTAACGGTTCGTGCTGGCGTTGTGATGAGCTCTGTTTGCGCGTAAACAATGTCAAATAAAATGTTCGTGATCTCGTAACGTGGTGTTCGGGAGCGTAATGCCCTACAATTCGGTCCTCCGTCGACTTCCTTGTCCAAGAGGAACCTCAGGGGTCACCCTGATGAGGGGAGGATTCCGCTGGTTGTCGGCCCTCGTTACTATTGGGGCTCTTGCGGGCTGCGCCATTGGCCCTGATTTCCAGACGCCGGATCTTGCTCCCTCGGCGACTTTTCTTCCTGGCGGCGATCCGGGATTTCTTGTTCATGAGGCCGCCATCGACCAATCAGATCACCCCCATGAGTGGTGGTCCTCTTTAAAACCCGCGAAGGTGCGTTCGCTGGTTGAATACTCGCTGATCCATAATGTAGACTTGGAGGCGGCAGCCGCCAGCGTTCGTCTCGCCCAGGCGAATGCAGCGGTCCAGACCGGGGCCTATTTTCCCTCGGTGACCGGCGCTTTCGACACAAACCGGCAGAAGATCGCCCAAGGCACGGTGGTCTCGCCACTCCAATCGAACGCCAGCTTGTTCAGTTTGAGTACGGCTCAGCTCAACATCGCCTATAATCTGGATTGGCTGGGTGGCGTGCGTCGTGCGGTCGAGGGCGCCAATGCGGTGGTGGATGCGCAGGTCTATCAACGAGAGGCCCTGGAACTGACCCTGGCCGCCAACGTCGCAACGTCCGCCGTGCAGGAAGCCTCCTTGCGCGCGCAGATCGACGTCACCAAGGAAATGATTGAAATACAACAACGATTTTTGAGTGTTCTCCAGCGTCAAAACGCCGCCGGCCAGATTGGCCAGGCGGATGTCGCGGCTCAGGAAACCGCGCTCGCACAAACCAGATTGCTTTTGTTGCCGCTTGAAAAGCAGTTGGAGCTTCAACGCAATCTTATCTCGGTCCTGTCCGGACGCTATCCATCCCAGCGCCCACCCGAAAGCTTCACGCTCAGGGATTTTCGCGATCTGCCGACCATTCCTCGGTCAACCACCTCAGACCTTCTCCGGAACCGGCCCGATATCCGCGCCGCCGAGGCGCAGTTGCGCGCGTCCAATGCGGCGGTGGGCGTGGCGATGGCCAATAGATTTCCCCAAATCACCCTGACGGGGCAGATTGGCAGCAGTTCGTCGGACATGAGCAAGCTGTTCTCGGCCAATAACGGGTTCTGGACGCTGGCCGGCGGCGCCTTGGCGCCAATTTTCGATGCGGGCATCCTGGCGAACAAGCAGGTGGCGGCCGAGGAGAGCTATCATCAGACTCTCGCGCAATATCGATCAACCGTACTGGGCGCATTCCAGAATGTTGCGGACAGCCTGCGCGCGCTTCAGACAGATGAACGCATGATCGAAGCGGCGCGCGCCGCCATGGAATCCGCCAATCGCAACCTGTCTTTGGTGCGCAAGCAAGTGGAAGGGGGGCAGGTGAGCCTGCCCGCGCTGCTTTCCGCGCAGCAGGCCTATCTTCAAACCTCCCTCACCAAGGTGCAGGCGGAGGCGGCCAGATGCGCCGATATGTTCGCTCTCTTGCAAGCCCTCGGTCGCCCATGGTGGCCATCGCCTGAAAATCATACAAAGATCGTGATGCAAGCACAGGCAGTGAAATGATCATGTTGCATTATCGATACTCCCGCCTCATCGCCTTCGTCCTCTGCTGCCAAATCGTGGTGCCGCAAGGTCTGCAGGCGCGTTCTGGAGAGGAGACCATAAAGGTTTCTGAGGCTCAGGTGCGCTCTGTGAGCATGGAAGCTGTGGAGGCCAGGCGCTTTCGCCCTCAGAAGTCTGCGATTGGTCAGCTCGCCTTCAATGAAGATACAAGCACGGTTGTATTTCCTCCCTTTGCGGGGCGTGTGACCAAGGTGCTGGGAAAAATCGGGGATGAGGTCGACGCCAATACACCCCTCTTCGAGATTGACAGTCCCGAAGTCGTGCAGATGCAGACTGAATTCATCGCAGCCTTGAATGCTGCGGAGAAGGCTCGTGCGCAAAAGCTCTTCGCCAAGCGAGTGCTGGATCGGCAAACCACGCTGGTGAGTGAGCAGGCCGCCGCCATGCGCGAACTTGATCAGGCTCAGGCGGATTATGCCGCTGCGGAGGCGGACCTGCGCACGGCCGAGGGCGTCGTGGCCGCCGCTCGTAACAGGATCCGTGTGCTCGTTGGCCGATCCGAGGCTGAGCTGGAGCGGATTGAACGGGATCGGGTGATTGATCCCATCGTTCTCGTTCGCTCGCCGATCGCCGGGCAGGTGGTGACGCGAAAGGTGGGGCAGGGGCAACTGGTGAGGCCCGACTCCGGTGAGCCGCTCTATGGGGTCGCTGACCTCTCGACCATGTGGCTGCGCGCTGCGATTTCGGAAAACGATATTGCTCTTGTGCGCGTGGGACAGGAACTCGAAGTGCGGATCGACGCTGTTCCCCAGAGGCTTTTCAGCGCAAAGATCACAGCCATTGGGGCCGCCTCCGACGCCATGACCCACCGCGTCATGGTTCGATCGGAATTGGTCAATCCAGACCGTATATTGCGGCCAGAGATGTTCGCGTCCTTCCGGATTTTCGTCAGCGAAGGTCAGGTCTATCCAAGCATCAAGATTGAATCTGTGATCCGCGAGGGAGAGCGCGCCTTTGTTTTTGTCGAAGTGAAAAAGCAGGAATTCCAACGTCGTCCTGTGGTCTTGGGCCAGGAAGAGAATGGCCGGGTGGCTGTCCTTGAGGGATTGAAGATCGGCGATGCCGTGGTTGGACGCGGGGCCATTTTCATTGATAACGAGTGGAAGCAATGACCGGGCTGCTGGAAGGATATCGCCATGCTGCGTAGCCTCATTGCCGGTTGCCTCTCGCGCCGCCCGCTGGTGGTGCTTGTTTTCTTCGCATTCCTGGGCATTGGTTATGCGGCCTTCCGCACGTTGAACATCGAAGCCTATCCAGACCCGGCCCCGCCTATCATTGAAGTCATCGCGCAATGGCCCGGACAATCTCCTGAAGAAGTTGAGCGCTATGTGACAGTGCCGATCGAGATTGCGATCGCCAGTACGCCGGGCCTGAAGTTTGTTCGTTCCAACACTGTCTACGCGCTGGGCTTCATCCGCCTGCAGTTTGAGTATGGGCAGGATTATTATTTTGTACGCCAACAAACCATCAATCGCCTGAATGAGGCCAAGCTGCCGGAGGGCGTGCAGCCAAAGATTTCACCTGCGGGCGGCATCAGCGAGATTTTCCGTTATCAGGTCAAAGGCCCCCCCAATGTGGATGTCATGCAATTGAAGACGTTGCAGGACTGGGTGATCGAGCCTCGTTTGCGCATTGTGCCTGGCGTTGCCGATGTTGCGGTGATGGGGGGGAAGACCAAGGAATATCAGGTTGAAATCGATCTCAACCGTCTGATGGCCCGTGGCCTGACGCTGCCGCAGGTGATCCAGTCCATTTCCGCCAGTAATGTGAACGTTGGTGGCCGCACCATTTCGATGGGCGAGCAATCCGTGAATGTCCGCGGGCTTGGCGTCATCCAGAACCTCGAGGATATCTCCAATATAGTCCTGACCCAGCAGAACGGTGTTCCTGTGCTTGTGTCAGATGTGGCGGAGGTGAGCATTGGCTTCACGCCTCGTCTGGGCATGTCGGGTAAGGATGATGAAACGGACACTGTCTCCGGCATCGTGCTCATGCAGAAGTTGGAGCGCACAATGGACGTGATCAAACGTCTGCGCGCAGCGGTCCAACGCATCAACACTGACGGGACGCTTCCTGCAGGCGTTCAGGTCGTCCCTTTCTATGATCGCGGCGACCTCGTGGCGATCACGATTGACACGGTTCTACATAGCCTGATCTTCGGCATTCTGCTCATATTCTTCGTGCAGTGGTTGTTTCTCGGTGATTTGCGATGTGCGGTCATAGTCGCGGCGACTATCCCTGCGGCGCTGTTTGTCGCCGTCATCATCACGGTTTTGCGCGGCGAGTCCGCAAACTTGCTATCGGTGGGCGCCATTGACCTTGGCATCATTGTCGATGCGACGGTGATCATGGTGGAGAATATTCATCGCCATCTATCCCACGGCAAACACGATCACCCGTCGTCTTCGAAGCTCACAAATGTGCTGCAAGGCGCCATAGAGGTCGATAAATCCATCCTCTTTTCGGTGATCATTACTATCGCAGCCTTCTTGCCGCTGTTCACCATGCAGGGCGTCGAGGGGCAGATATTTGGTCCGATGGCGCGCACCTATGCCTATGCCTTGGTTGGCGCTGTCATTTCAACCTTCACGATCACGCCTGTTCTCTCGTCCCTTCTTCTCCCTGCTCATGTAAAGGATGTCGAGACCTTTTTGGTGCGGATGTTGCGTCGCATCTACCAGGCCATATTGCCTGGAGTCGTGGCTCATTATCGCCGCTCCGCGCTTATCGCCGCATCTTTTCTGATTGTCGTGGCTGTTATCGGCATGCGCCTTGGAACCGAGTTTCTTCCAAAACTCGAAGAGGGCAATATGTGGATCCGCGCGACGATGCCGCCGACCATTTCGCTTGAAGCGGGAATGGACACTGTTGCTAAAATCAGAAACGTCATCCGCTCCTATCCGCCCGTGCTTACCGTCACCTCAGAGCAGGGACGGGGCGAGGAAGGGACTGATCCTGACGGCGCTTTTCTGGCGGAGTTCTTTGTTCCGCTCAAGCCTTTCAAGGAATGGCCGAGCGGCCTCACAAAGGAAAAGCTCATCAACGAATTGAATGAGCGGTTGAACCAGGAATTTGTCGGGGTCGACTTCAACTTCTCGCAATATATTCAGGATAATATTGAAGAAGCTGTCTCCGGCGTGAAGGGTGAGAATTCCATCAAGATTTTTGGTCGGGATCTCGGCGAACTTGAGCGGCTCGCCAAGTCTGTCAAAAGCGAGATAGAGGCGGTGCCAGGCGTCCGTGAGCCGTCGGCTTTCAATCTGCTGGGCCAGCCAAATCTGGTCATCAAGATCGATCGCGGGAAGGCCGCTCGCTATGGCTTCTCGGTCGGGGACGTGAACACCGTGGTCAAAGCGGCCATCGGTGGCCAGGAAGTTACGCGCGTTTATGAAGGCGAAATGAATTTCGCCCTCTCTGTTCGCCTCGCTTCTGATTATCGCGGCAATGTAGACGCGATCCGTAGCATTCCCGTGGCCCTGCCCAATAGCGATCCTAAAGGTCCCACGGCCTATATCAAACTTGAGGATCTGGGAACGGTCACGCTTGAGTCGGGCGCTGCCTATATCTATCGGGAGAACAGTCAGCGTTTCATCCCGCTCAAATATAGCGTCCGGGATCGCGATCTGGGCTCCACTGTCGCCGAGGCGCAAGATCGGGTCGGCAAAAATGTTCCGGTGTCGCAGGGCTATCGGTTGGAGTGGTCGGGTGAGTTTGGCGCCATGCAGGAGGCCAAGGAGCGTTTGCTGGTGATTGTGCCTCTTGCGATCGCGCTCATTCTGATGCTGCTCTATTCCCTCTTCAATTCTCTGCGCGATAGTCTGCTCGCCCTTTCCGGCATTCCATTCGCCGCCGCCGGCGGCATTCTGGGGCTTTATGTCGCCGGGCTCAATTTGAGCGTCTCGGCCGCTGTGGGCTTTATTTCGCTGCTCGGTGTGTCAGCGATGGATGGTATATTGCTGATTTCATGCATTCGTAAAAATATTGAAGAGGGTTCGGGCACAGAGCAAGCGATCCTCGATGCGGGCAAGACGCGTATGCGACAGATCTTCATGACTGGATTGTCCGCCTCTATCGGTCTGGTGCCCGCGGCTATTTCAACCGGGATCGGCTCGCAGGTGCAGCAACCCCTGGCATGCGTGATCGTGGGGGGGATGCTTCTGTCGCCCATCTGCAGCCTTCTTGTCATTCCTACGCTGGCGAGGATGTTTCTACCCTCTGTTTCCAGTAATTCCTCTGTGTGAGACCTTCGCTGAAGGTTGCGAGACCGTATTTGCCTATATTATGCAGAGTGCGTTCACGAGCGGAGGTTGATTAAATGATTGGTGCGGGGGCTATGATTCGTTGCTTGAGCGCAGCCATTTTCGTCGGCTCATTCATGTTTTCTTGCGTTGACGCCATGGCCGAGGACACCGTTCCACCCTCCGCGCCAGCGGTTACCTCAAAAAAGGAACCCAGGAAATCTTCGTCTAATCTGGAAGCTCGTCATAAAGATTGCCTGGCGTTCATCCAACGGCATGGGCTTTCCTGCGACCCTTGGGAGGTCCCCACTTGTGGGCATGACATTGGATATGTGCGGCCATTATCCTGTGTAGCCCCGTGATCGCTACAGGCTCATTGGGAATTTAGGGCGTCCGTTCACGTTGATTTAGTTTAGCAATTCAATTTTTCGAGCTCAGGAGTTCTCTTCTTCTTTTTCGGCTGATGGACGCCGCTTGCTTCCTGTTCTTGTTCTGGCGCAGTATGCTTCCCAAGCAATAAATTGAGGGCGGAAGCGTTTTTGCAAGGCTATCTCGCGTGTGACCCTCAAAGCTCAACGGAGGGATCATGGCTGGGTTCCAGGCTGTCGGCGGCGCGCAATCGCGAACCAAAGCGTTCATGATAACGCGTCGTCAAGCGACAGGATTCTTGGCTGCGGCCCTGCCGACACTTACGTCGCGGGCTTTTGGGGCTACCACCTGGCCTGATCGGCCTGTGCATCTCGTCGTCACCTTCATCGCGGGCGGCGCCAATGACATAGTTGCGCGCATTATGGGCGACAGGCTGGGCGCAAGGCTGGGGCAGCAATTTGTTATTGAGAACAGGGCAGGGGCGGGCGGCAATGTCGGCGTTGAATATGTCGTCCATCAACCACCCGATGGCTACACTTTTCTGCAATTGTCCAATGCGGCTGCGGCCAATATGTCGCTTTATCCCAATCTCACGTTTAATCCGTTGACCGACCTCGCGCCCGTGGCCGGCGTTTATGAAGTGCCCTTCGTCATTGTCGTTTCGCCTGATTTCCCCGCTAAGACGATGGCTGAGTTCATCTCCTACGCGAAGGCCAATCCCGGTTTGCTCAACCATGGATCAGGCGGCGTTGGGAGCATCTCCCATATTGCCGCCGAGTTGTTCAAGATGAAGACGGGCGCCTCCATGACGCATGTACCCTATCGCGGTTCGCCCCAGGTCTTGAGTGATCTTCTTGGCGGGCGTCTCCAGTGCGCGTGGGACCCTCTGCCGACATCGCTTCCCTATATTCTGGATGGCAAACTACGCGCCATCGCCGTCACATCTGTGATGCGCTCGCCGCATCTGCCTGATACGCCAGCCGTCGCCGAAACGCTTGTTGGCTATGACGCAACCTCGATTACAGGTACGGCGGCGCCAAAGAGCGTCGACCCGGCGATCATTGACAGATTGTCTGCGGAAATTGCAAGAGGGTTGGGTGAAGCCGACGTACAGACAAAAATTGGCTCCTTTGGGGCTACCCCCTTGCGGCTGTCGGCGAACCAGTTTGGCGACCTCCTTCGCAGTGAGGCGAAAAAATGGGCTGAGGTCATCGCGTTCGCCCATATCAAACCGATATGAGCGACGGCGCGGATGCGTGAACAGCCTTGGTAAGTTGATGACTTGACGCAGCCGTCGCGCTTAGTCGAATGGATAGACGCCGGTCTGCGGCGTCCATGCTTTTTCAACTCCATACATGCCCGAGCGAAGCATATTCTCCCAGGATTCACTGGTGGTGGCGCCGATGTGCGGAGAAGCGAACATCTGGGGATGATGGATCAAAGGATTGTTGTTGGCTGGTTCAACTGCGAATACGTCGAAGGCAGCTCCCGATATATGTCCAGAATCCAGTGCGTCCTTGAGTGCGGTTTCATCCACCAGCGTACCACGCGCGATGTTGACCAAAATCATGCCCGGTTTCAACTTCGCGATATTCTCGTGCGTATAGAGACCGATGGTCGATGAATTGCGCGATAGGTGGATCGTCAATACGTCAGATCGGGCGAAAAGCGCATCCTGGCTCACTTGCTCAATGTTCTGCTCCTTGCAGAAATCGGCCATGTCGACCTTGTCGCAGATGATGATTTTGACGCCGAAGGGTTGTAGCAAGCGTACCACTTCCTTGCCGATATGACCGCATCCGTGAATGCCGATGGTTTTGCCACGCAGATCCGCGCCGAAGCCCACCGGTCCCTTCCACTCCCCTTTACGAAGGATGCCGGAGAAAAAGTGAACCTTTCGGTTGGCCATGATCATGTAGCAGACGGCAAGTTCGGCGACTGAAATCTTGTTGACGCCCGGCGCCCACCACATCTTGATATTGTGTCGGTTCAACAAGTCTGGATCGATATGATCAACGCCCGCTGAGCACAGCGACAGCACTTTCAGGTCCGGCAATGCGCTGAGAACCTTTTCTGTAATTGTCTCGATTCCGATAACGGCCGCATCATAGCCGCGCAGATAGTCGATCAACTGATCTTCATTGAAGCGCATCCGGTCCGTGCGAAATTTTGCATCAGGATAGATGGCTCGCAATTCGTCCTTCAAATGCGGAAAGAAATCAAAATAGGGAATGGTGACGGCGACCTTCCGCATGTGCGTTTCCTTTTGTTTGTGTCTTATTAAGTAGTTTAGATCGATCAGCGGGGGCTTTCAAGAATACGCTGGGCGCGTTATGCGCCAGTGACGTGCTCGAACGTTCAGAATCCGGCCTTGTTTAGTTCATCAACGGCCGCATCCTGGATCCTTTGTGGTGCGTCGAGGGCGAGCGTAATCAATTCGAGAATGCGTTCGCCGGGTAAATAAGCGATGTCCAAACCAAGCTTGTCTGCTTCTTGCAAGAACTCGGAATCAGCCATTGTCTGCGAGAACGCGAGACGCAAGGCCGCGAGTCTGTCTTTTGGAGTTCCAGGCGGCGCAGCGAATGGGCGATTATAGACCTGCGTGCTGAGAATGACCTTGAGCGCTTCCTTCTTGTCCCCTTCCGGCAGGAAGTCCATCAGGAACGGCACGCCCATTTTCTGTAATTCAGGCTGGGGTTGAATGGCGATATCGATGACCGGCTTTGCAATCCCGCGATTGAACATGTCGCGTCCATTCACCCGTGCACCGTCCCATGACCATCCGCACAGACCGGACACTTCACCTGCCTCCATGGCGATCTGAACGTTGGATGTGGAGACATAACCTTGAACTACTCTGAATTTTGTCCCTGCGAGGTTGTTAAGAACGGATGGGATCATGCTCGGAGACCCAAAAGTAGCGCCGACCACAATCTCTTGCTTCAGGAGGTCCTGCGGCGTCGCATCTCTCGCCTTTCCCGAAAGGGCGCAAATCGTAGAGGCAATGCTCATGTTGCCGATCCACTCGAACTTGCGGACGTCGAAACGGACTGCGGCAGCCTTGGTCAACTGGTTCAGCGTCACAGTATTTTGAACCATGGCTATCGTCAGGCCATCGGCGGCGGTCGTCGACGCCATGGCGTTTGCCGCCGTGATGCCCCCCCGCGCCAGGTACGTTCTTGACGACCATCCCGGGGTTGCCCGGAATATATTTGCCATAGAAGCGGGCTAAAAATCGTGTGTAGAGATCATAACCGCCTCCTACTCCCGAGGGAACGATCAAGGAAACCTGTTTTCCTCTATAGAACTCTGCCACAGGTTCGGCGAGGGCGGGAGACGTTAGGTGGATAGCCGTCGCAACCAAACCGGTCTTGAAGAAGAAAGTTGCCAAAGTCCCGCTCCCCAGTGCTGCGCTGAAATCGCGCTGCGCATTATATCGCTCATCCAGGATGATAGATGCGATGGGTCTCATTGGAAACCATTAACGCCTGATGGGTATGTGCCTATCCCTCAATTGCAAAGATAAAGTTAAAAATGCCTGTATTTCGATTTTTATGCGGGATTGCGTTTGGACCTATTGGTAGGGCTCGGGGGCAGTGCTGACAGTTCTGCAAACTATTTATTGCAATGATATAGCTGGAGCGTGTCGTCCAATTTTCAAACTTTGGGGGAGAATTTGCGGGGTCGCACGTAGCAGTCCTCTCTCAAGTTGTTGATTCTTGAGGTCCGCTTGCTGGCGCCGAATTTGCTAACAAATGGTTAACGGCGCGCCGTTTTATCCCATTGGGGGGCAAAGCATGGTACCGATCAGCACTTCAAGCGTTCTGGCAACGAGGACTTTGGCGGGAACCGGTCGAAATATCGCGACTGGGCAAACCCAATCGACAACGTTCGCCGCTGTCGATGAACCGCTTACCTATGCTCATATCGGAGCGACGGGTTTTTACTCCGACAGGAGCGCCAACGAGGCGCCAAAGGCTCCTGAAAAATTGGATGCCTATGGTCAATCCGGTAGAGTCAACCGGTTCCAGGAAATCTTTGAACTGCAGGCAGCCTCGTTGGCGAGCCAACAAACCGCCGCGTCTCAAAGCAGTTCGAATTATCTGGCGGCAGCGCACCGGGGAGTCGCCATATCGGGAGCTGTCAAGGATCAAACGTCGGCGAAGAAAGAGATGAAATGGGCGATTTCCTTCGAAGGAAATAAGGTCCAGATCGCAATCAATCCTAATGCAGCTTGATGCGCAGGGGCCTGTTGGCGCTTTAGACAAGGATATTCCCGCCACTGATCGCTGCAAGCTTATTCGCCGGATGGACTTAGCGAACCGAGATGGAGTTTTAAAGAGTAGATTTTCCTCAGTTGAGCTTGTGGGGGTGAAGTGAAATGGCTGATTAATGAGTTTTATCCAGCCGCGCCCATAGTCCCTGCAATTCGCGTAACCGTTTTATTGATGCCGGATTCCAACAATTCCTGAAGTAGACAAAGACCAGCAGAAGAGACGTCAGACATGTCATTTTCCACCGCACTTACAGGCCTTCACGGAGCCCAGAACGAGATTGCAACCACCTCCAATAATATTGCAAATATCGGCACTACAGGATTCAAGCGCTCTACAGCTGAATTCGGGGATATTTTTTCGACGTCTCCGTCTCAATCTTCCAAATTCACCATCGGCTCTGGAACCCTGCTGAAATCAATCAAACAGCAGTTTACGCAGGGCAATCTCGCGACAAGCGGCAATACGCTCGATATAGCGATTTCAGGACAGGGATTTTTTACCCTCAAACCAAGCCTCTCTTCTAGCCAAATTATTTTTTCACGCAGCGGTTCTTTTACAGTCAACAGCGACTTTTATGTGGTCGACAGCCAAGGTCAGCACCTGCAGGTTTATCCTGTAAACTCTGATGGTTCTGTATTTGCAACGGGCGTTAGCGCAGCAAAGAGTCTGCAGTTGCCTATGACGTCTCCGCCGCCTCAGGCGACGTCGAATATCCAGCTTGCTGTGAATTTGCCTGCTGATTCCAAAGTCATTCCATCAACTGTAGCGTTTGATAAGAATAATCCCAGTACCTATTCAAAATCGTCTTCGGTCACCATATACGATTCACTGGGAACGGCCAGGATCGCGACGATCTATTATGTCAAAACAGCCAACGCCAGCGATAATTCGTCTGGCAATAAGTGGCAGACACATGTGTTTGTAGGCGACTCGGAATTAAAACCGCCGCTCATGCAAGCTAAGAATTCTCAAGGCAATGTATACTACATAGATCAATTCGGTAGCATTAAAACGGATGCCGAACTTGATAAGGTCGTTGGTCTTTTAAAAGTTGATTCAGTCACTCAACCTCTGTACAAACAGGATAATCAAAATAACACTGTCGCCTCAACCAGTGCGTCAGTATTGAGCGCTAAGGGATTTGATTTTGGTGAGGCGAACGATAGAAAGGTGACGATAGTCACCGATCCTGCTTTATTTCAGACGACACAAGAAGGCGGAGGTAACGACCCTAATGTATTTTGGGGCGGCAATATGTTTACAGTTTCGATCGATGGGTCACCCCCTCGGTCCATAAGCATTGTCCAGGATCAGCCCAGCAAGCAATATTTCGCCACGGAACTGGCTGACGCTCTGACGAAAGCCGTCAATAATCAGTTTGATGATGCTGGTAAATTTACGATTCAGGACACTTATCGGACGCCCGGCGGAACTGTCGTGGCTGGAAATGACATTTTACAAATTGATTTGCTCAAGCCGGACGGGCAGTCGCTCCTGTCCCTCGATCATCCTCTTGAGATCGACCTGCTGGGCTTGGGAGGTTCTTCCGGAACGCCGACAGTCGCCGTTCAAGGGCAGCCGAAGGCGCAGCCGGACAATCAGCTTACGTTGAGCAGCGATGAGCTTGTCAAGATAGCGCAAAGGAAACTCAACGATCTGTTGAACCAGAGAAGAGAGGATTTCGATAAGCCCGCGAATTGGGCCGACGATCCCTTACATCCCCCGATCCTTGTCGGTTACGACAAACAGGCGCGTGCGTTGACGTTCACGGTCGACAGCAATCAACTCAATAAATATTCAGCTATCAAGGTTTTTAACGCCTCAACTTCCGCAAACAGTCTCGGCATTCCACCCAAGGCGGATAGCATCGCTACGCCCATTGGAACAGCATCGAGTTGGGTGGGTGGTGAAGCTTTGCCTGACGCCATTCCCGATCCCAGTTTTCAGCGACGCGACATTCGGGTCGATTACAACGGCGACAGTACATTCAGTTTTGTGTCAGGGTCGACAGGTGTGAACTCGAAGGTCTCTGTTGGTCGATCTCTACTTGTAACGTCTGCTATGCCCCAGAAGCAAATTTATGATCTGACTGCGACTGGCTTTTCTTCGTCTCAAACATTGTCTTTGATGGCTAATGGAAGAGTGTTGAACTATAATTTTACGCCGCCTGAACTTAGTGATCCGGCAACCCAGCAGGCAGCTTTTCTTGATGGGTTGGAGCAGGCTCTTCCTGTCACCTTCAAGGATGTCACTGCGGCGACACAAAGCGCAACTCAAGGAACGCAAAGCGAACTGGTTGCGTCATTAAGCCCAAGCGGGAAATTAATGAATGGCGACAAATTTGACATCTCTATTACTCCATCATCCGGGAAAAAATCTGTCACACTGCATATCGGGCCCCTGACATTCCCTTCCGTCAATGGTCGGTTAAATTTTCTCTTAAACAAGATCAATGATGCGATATCATCTTATAATGGTCCCGTAGGGTCGCCTAATCCCGTAGATCCTGTCAAAGCAGTCGCTGCGCTGACGGCTGATAACAAAATTCAATTCACCTGGCCCAGTTCGGATCCTATTTCTTCGCCGGTCTCTATTAAACAGACAGTCCGGGGAACCGACAGTACGCTCGTTCGGGTCAACTTCTCAGCAGACACCGTAGTTTCGCCTGGTTCGGACACTAGTTATGAAAGCAGGGCCCTGACTGCTTCTGGATTACTGCAGACAGGCGATCATTTTACACTCAGAATTGCGCCCTCGAGTGGTGTCGCTCCCGTGTCGTTGAGCGTTGGTCCCTTGCCCGATCTGACCGGAAAAAGCCCTGCGGAACGTCGCGCTGAACTTGCGACAGCCATAAATGGTGCGATTTCGGACTACAATGATCCCAACAAGGTTCCGCCTAGCCCTGATCCAATTGAGGTCAGTGTAACGTCCGATCCTGGCAGCCAGCAGCTTTTGTTCTCTTGGACGACTTT
The DNA here is from genome assembly GCA_947456505.1 of Beijerinckiaceae bacterium. Classification (GTDB taxonomy): domain Bacteria; phylum Pseudomonadota; class Alphaproteobacteria; order Rhizobiales; family Beijerinckiaceae; genus Terripilifer. The sequence continues at coordinate 16,670 of CANGTC010000023.1, read as the reverse complement.
TGGGCCGGCAGATACGGTTACCATGGCTCAAGACTATGATGGAAATAGCAGGATCCTCAATCCTATCGATCTAACGGATGTCACGGTTGTCGGTTCTATTCCGGACGTAATTTCGGGCACTGATAATACCCGGACCGTTCAAACGCTGGCTTTCAAGAATCCGACTGGTTCTTCGCTCAATCTGTCGCAGGGGGATGTTTACAGGGTTTCCATACCGATGCATGACGGTTCGGTGGCGAGCCACGACGTGACGCTAGCTCATGGTACTGTGGATGATTTGGCGCTACAGGCGAATACTATATCTGAATTTGCGAATGTGACGTTCAGCGCGGCGGGTAACGCATTGGTGGCGACGTGGAATGCTAATGGTGCTGTGTTGGGTACTATCTCGATAGAGCAAATAAAGGCGGCGGGGGTTCAAGTTCGTCCACCTGACCTGGGCTCGATATCTGTCGCCCTTAACGAAAGCAAGCTTACGGTTTTCGGTCCTTCCACAGGCGATAATTTACCTATCAATGTTCGCCTGAATGGGGTTTCTTCGTCCGCCATCGAGAGCACCAATGGGCAGACCGTTGGGTCCGTGTCAGTCGTTGATTTCAATGGAAACAGCAATCTGCTGGGAGTTGGGGTTAACTATGTTTCGGGGGGTGCGTTGACCCAATCCGCAGTTGGCGAGGGGCTTCCATCTACACATGCGACCGCCATTGGAATGCGCGCCATCATTCCGATGAACAAGACCTTCACGCCTAATGTCCTTAACTCTGAAAACAAGTTAACGATCTCGGTGGATGGCATTGTAGGCGATATCACTCTCCCGATAAAAGCCTATACCGGAGACACCCTGGCTTCTGCGATCCAGGAGCGCGTCAATCAATTCGAAACCAGCAAAGGTAAAGTGAGCGGTGTGGTGGTCCGGTATAATCCCGATCAAAATCGTCTTGAGTTTACCGCAGGAAGCACCGGGCCAAATTCCCAGATTAATGTCATCGGGTCCGCGAGCCTTGGGTTGAAGAATGTTACGCAGACGAGTGGTTCTACACCTCAATATACTATCCTTGCGCCCGCATTGAACGCCGATGGCACTATGCGGACAGTCGTTGCATCCAATTATGTGACAAGCAACTCAGATCCGGCGAACGACCAGAAGTGGGTTCCTTTGTATCTCGACGAAGGCGAACTTTCGTTCGACACCTATGGTAAGATTGTTTCGCCGCTGGAGGCTTTCCAGTATTCATCAGATCAGTTGGAGGACGGGACGGCGCCGTTGGATCTAGGAAGCGCCGCCGCTCTGAATTTGGGTATTGATTTTGGGAAAACGACGACGCAGTTCAATACAGCTTTTTCCGTCACATCGCTTTCTCAGGATGGTTATCCCAAGGGGAGCATGGATGGACTGGATATTGACGCCAGCGGCACCGTTCGCGCGAGTTATTCTAATGGCAAGACCGTGGCGTTGGGCAAGATCATGGTGGCGAACTTCGCCAATCCCAATGGTTTGCAACAGATCGGCAATGCAGATTGGGTCGCGACAGCGGTGTCTGGCGAGCCGTTAATGGGACAAGCGGGGATTGGCGGTCTGGGTTCAATCAAGTCAGGCGCGCTGGAGCAGTCCAATGTCGATGTGACGGATGAGTTGGTGAAACTTATCACATCCCAGCGCAATTTTCAGGCGTCCGCGAAGATGATCGACACCCAGAAGCAATTGACGGAGACCTTGATCCAGATCCGATAGCAAGGTCTAGGTTGGGGTTTCTTCGTTGCGGTTTAAGACAATGGCCCGAGCGCTCTGCGTTCGGGCCATTGTCGGTCCTGATCATCTTTCAGAGAGGTTCACAGGATCCCCGGCTTCATGCGGAGGCTTTTTCGTTCTCCAGCCGCTGGGAGATTTCATCAGGTGTGATGTCTCGAAGCATATAGGCGGATTTGTAGGATATGACCCCCGCGTCCGCGAGCAGGTCTAGGGCGGCGCCGATTTTCTCCTCCGGTGTTTTTGGCTGGTCGTCGGCTTCGTGGCCTACTGGCTCGCCGAACAGCATGACCATCAGCGTTTTTCCGACGATATTCATCAACATGCCAAAGAGGACCAAGCCGAGCAACATCGTGCCCCCGGCGATGATGCGCCCGCCGATCGTCACGGGATAAAGATCTCCGTAGCCGGTGGTCGTCAGCGTCACTATGCACCACCACATGGTTTCGGGGATCGAAGTGAAGAAACGCTTGTCCTCGGGTATTGCGGCGCCCGTCAGTGGGTCGCTTGGGGTGAATTTGGCGACGCCCGCTGGCTCGCCCTTGGCGACGGCCGCAGCATCGAGATGAATTTGGCCTTCTGCGATGGCTTCAGGCGAATAGAGGCTTCCTTCCACATAGAACATCAATGTGGACGAGATCATCAGCACCGAGAAGAGCGCTATGAAATAGATGCGCAGATTGGCTGCGATCTGGTTTGTCTTGCCATCCCGGGCCGCATTAGCGTCCTTCATGGCGGATCGAGCCAGCTTGAGCACACGCAAGATGCGGATGACGCGCAGCAAGCGAAGGATCTTGGTTGCACGGACCGATGAAAAATTAAAGAGCATCAGGAAGGACGGCATGATCGACAGCAGATCCACCGTGCCCCAGAAACTTGTGATATATTTAAATCGGTTTTCGGCGGCATAAATGTTGAACGCGTAATCCAGCGTGAAAAAGGCTACCGAGAACCACTCGAAGCTTGAAAGCTCCATGTGATACTCCGCTTTAATGGATTCTATGGATTCAAGCGCGATCGCCACGCAAGAGAGGTATATCAGTGCGTTGACAACCCATGTCCAGGCTTTGAAAGCGGGATGCTCGGTGTCATGAATGAGCCGGTGGATGATGGTGGGGTATTGCTCTTCTTCCGGGATCATCAGCATTCCGTGGATTCCAATCTACGTGACCTGAGAACGGATGCCCGCAGGAGCATCTCGCTGTGATTGATTATTTTCTGGTTCAGGACCTCAAGCGGCGCGCCGCCTGGAGTTGATCCAATGCCGACGCTTTCATAGCCCTCATCTCTCCATATTGAGCATTCACTGCGACTGAGGAAGCCTGTGGACGGTTGCTATCCCCAAGTTATTGCAGCTGCGACATTTTTTCTTTCGGCTCGGCCCGTGCGCCCAGTTTATTCTTCAGGCTCTGTTGGAAAAGCGCGTATAGGCGTCGATCCTGCGCGTGGGGATATCCACCTCGCGATGGTAGATTTCGCTCTGGAGGAAGAACAGTTCCGGCTCTTTCATCTCCTCGGCGACATCGATATACCAGGCGCGCAGGGCTCCATCGCCGCCGGCGTTCCATCGATAGCCGCGCTCCCGCAATTTGTCCTTGAGATCAAAGGGGGCGTAGGTCGCCCATATCCGCCATGTGGGTTTGCGGGCGTTCTCGAGCAATTGCCTGAAGGCTGGTTCGCCGGAGTGGGGCAGGGGCATGGCCAACAATTCTATGGCGGCGTAACAATCATTCAGGGCCCTGTGGCTATCGTAGAAATAGCCTGCACCAGCCACGAGATAGCCCAGACGCGTCCCTTCGAAGCCCTCTCTGCGCCAGTCGACTTGCTGGATTGAGCAAGCCCAGGGTTTCATTTCAAAGACCGGGCTATAGTTTTCGAGGAAACGGCGGTCGAAAGCCGCGTTATGAGCGACCACAAGGTCGGCATCCTCGATAAAGGTCTCTATGGCGTGGCTATCAAACTCGTGCCCCGCCACCATCTCATCTGTGATGCCGGTGATGGCTGTGATTTCGGGGGAAATGGGGTCTTTTGGTTGGCGCAATTGGTGGAAAGGTTCTCCGATGCTGAAGATTTGGCCAGTTTTCCCATAGGTGAAAGGCGCCATGGCCAGTTCAATGATCTCGTGTCGGTCCGGATCCAGACCGGTGGTCTCCACGTCTACGAAGACAGCCTTGCGGAGTGGCGAGCCGTCTGCGGGCGCAAGGGTGGTGCGTGGCTTGATTTTCCGTAGTACCCGGTATTCGCCGCTTGCCTCCAGGGCTGCGGCCATTTCCTCGGAATCCAAAGCCAAGCTCCTGATATCGCAATCATAATCGCTGTCAGGATAGATGGGAGTCGGCAGTTCTGGTCAAGAGAGTGGCTTCGGGGTCTTGAATTGATACAAAGAAAGCTTCCTGTCAGCTGCTCGAAAGAGGGTTCTGAACCCGTTCAGCAGGAGGGTTTCGCGATGGACATCATAGGCATAGGCGATGATGGAGGCGTGGCGCTTGAAATGGCCGTAATTGTTCGCGACGAATTTTTCCAGAATGATGTCGTTGAATGGATTATATAAGAATATCAGGCATTTCGCCTCTGGGAGCGTATAGGTTGCGGCATCTTCGTTCAGAAAGCTGATATTGCGGTTTCCGAATATAGCCTTGTTCTTGTTTGCTGCTTTCACAAGCGATAACGAGAATTCGATCCCGATGAATTTTTTGCATTTGAGAGTCTGCGCAGCATAGAAACAGGCCTTTCCCTTGCCAGATCCAATATCGATGAAGCAGTCAAAAGGAATTTTGGTTTTGATTGCCTTGTCCAGGATGAGCTTGAGGTTTCTGCAGGTGATCGGCTGATAATAGGTGGCGTGTTTGAGGTTACTTTTGACCGAGTTCTTCAATATTTCCTGACTGACTATGCCTTCAAGGCTCAGCCGGTTCATCTTTTCGAAAAGATAGTCTTCAATGCCTGCGCGGTAGCCCGAGCGATTATTGAAGATGGGCAAATCGAAGACGTTCAATACACGGCCTTTCATTCAGGGCAGGGGACGCGTGGGTCGCATTGCGAGCCTTTCGGTTCGTCGCTCGACCCCTTTCGCGCCCATATCCTGATGCAAGCTATGCTGCATGGTTCGCGTGATCAAGCCGCCGGGGCGATGGGCCTCCATGGCGCCAATGGGGCGGTGATTGTTGGTCGGGGCCTTTTGAACAAGCCTTCCCTGATCCGGCGAGCGTCATTCAAAACTGCCATTTGATTCGGCGACATGTTCATCTATTGGACAATTATGATTCAAAAATAGGCGATTGATTAATTTTTAATCAATTCTGAGTGGTCGCAACTTAGGCCCATCGCCGGCAAGTTTGTCGTTTGCTTTCGTTTTTCCATGCCCGAAAACGCGGCAAACCAAGGGGATCTCGGGTCTGCTTGGATCAATTCATCGTGGAAGCCGTCGGCGGATGACTTTGGCACGAGCGTTGCCTAGGCAGTCCTGCCCCATGTAGGAGCGTCCGACCGTCCACTTCAGAGCGCCCTTTAGCGAGGAGAGGCTTTAATGACTAAGTACAAGCTCGAGTACATTTGGCTCGACGGATATACGCCAGTGCCGAACCTGCGTGGAAAAACGCAGATCAAGGAATATGATCACTTTCCAACGCTCGAGCAGCTTCCCCTCTGGGGCTTCGACGGAAGCTCGACAATGCAGGCCGAGGGCAGAAGCTCCGATTGCGTTCTGAAGCCTGTTTCGGTCTATCCTGACAGCGCCCGCGTCAATGGCGTTCTCGTCATGTGCGAAGTCATGATGCCCGACGGCAAGACGCCACATCCGAGCAACACCCGCGCCACCATTCTGGACGATCCCGGCGCCTGGTTCGGCTTCGAGCAGGAGTACTTCTTCTACAAGGACGGCCGCCCGCTTGGCTTCCCCGAGCATGGCTATCCCGCCCCCCAAGGGCCTTATTACACCGGCGTCGGCTATAGCAATGTGGGCAGCGTCGCGCGGCAGATCGTAGAAGAACATCTTGAGCTTTGCCTCGCGGCGGGCATCAATCACGAGGGCATCAACGCTGAAGTGGCGAAGGGGCAGTGGGAATTCCAGATTTTCGGCAAGGGCTCCAAAAAAGCCGCTGATGAAGTCTGGATGGCTCGCTACCTGCTGCAGCGTCTGACCGAGAAATACGGCATCGACGTCGAATATCACTGCAAGCCGCTCGGCGACACCGACTGGAACGGGTCGGGCATGCATGCGAACTTTTCGACCACTCATATGCGCGAAGTTGGCGGCAAGGCCTATTTCGAGGCGCTCATGGCAGCCTTTGAAGCGGCGCGCGCCGATCATATCGCGGTCTATGGGCCCGATAACCATATGCGCCTGACGGGCAAGCACGAGACGCAGTCGATCCACCAGTTCAGCTATGGCGTGGCTGATCGCGGCGCCTCGATCCGCGTCCCCCATAGCTTCGTCAACAACAACTATAAGGGCTATCTGGAAGATCGCCGTCCGAACTCTCAGGGGGACCCCTACGCCATCGCGTCCCAGATTCTGAAGACGATCTCCACAGTCCCAACCAAGTAAGCTTCGGCTGACATGTCGCCCGGCGCAGGCCAAGGCCTCGTCGGGCGATTTTTTATTGCGCCTTGCTCAAGACCCGGCCCCAATTATCCCGTTCTCGCTGATTGCAGCCTCCGCTGGATTTCTCTAACCTTACGCTCAAGAAAAAATGTCGGGGGGTGAGAGATGTCGGGTCCTTTCAAGGCGGATGTTGTTGGTTCCTTGCTGCGGCCGGATGGCATTCGTGCGGCGCGGGAGCGATTTTCAAAGGGCGAGATTCGGCGCGAAGATCTCTGGGCAATTGAGAGCGCCGCTGTGAATGAAGCGGTCATGCTGCAGAAGTCGGTAGGCCTCAAGGTCTGCACCGACGGCGAATATCACCGGCGCCATTGGTTCATGGATTTTGTCGAGCGTATCGAGGGCGTCGCCTTCGAGGGCGGTCTCAAGACCACCTTCCAAGATGAAAGCGGGCCTGTTGTCATGGCGCCGCCAGTTGTGGTCACAAAGCGCAAGCTCTCTAGGCCAAGGCCGCTGGCCTGCGAGGAGTTCGCTGATCTGAAACCCCATGCGGAGAAGGCGGGGCTCACGCCAAAGCAGGCTTTGCCCTCTCCCACGCTTGTGCATTTCCGTAGTGGCCGGGCTGGCGTCGATCCGAAGGCCTATCCTGATATGGCAGATTATTTCGACGATCTCGCGCGGGTCTATCGGGAGGAGTTGGCGGCCCTCTATGCTGCGGGTTGCCGCTACGTGCAGATCGACGAGACCAATTTCCCCTTCCTCTGCGATCCCAAGATCCACGAGCATGTCAGGGCCATCGGTGAGGATCCCCAAGGGCTGCAGAAAATCTACGCCAAGCTGATCAACGATTCCGTGCGCGGACGGCCTGCCGACATGACGGTGGCGGTTCATATGTGCCGGGGCAATCACGAGAGCGCCTGGGTCGCGTCAGGGGGCTATGAGCCCATTGCAGAAGTGGCCTTCGGCGAGATCGAGGTGGACGGCTTCTTCCTCGAATATGACAGCGAGCGGGCAGGGGGCTTCGAGCCCCTGCGGTTCCTGAGCGGCAAGAAGGTGGCAGTGCTCGGCCTTGTCACCTCCAAGCGTCCCCAACTCGAGTCCAAAGACGATCTGAAGCGCAGGATCGACGAGGCCAGCAAGTTCGTTCCGGTGGAGCGTCTGGCGCTATCGCCCCAATGCGGTTTCGCCTCCACGATTGGCGGCAACCGCCTCACGGTGGACGACGAAAAGCGCAAGCTGGAACTGGTTGTGCAGACCGCGCACGAGGTCTGGGGATAAGGCTGATAAAAGTCGCCATGAAACATGGGGGCGCGCCTCAAGGTCGCCCCTTGATCTTTTTACAGCGTACAATTTTTGCAGATGCGTGAAGCGACTTATCTTACGCTTAGCGCGTGCAGAACATGATCCGGCATACAGCGCGCCTGGGCGTGCGAACGGCGCATTCGCGCAGGGCGATCCGACGCGCCCGCTCCGGACTGGGGGATTGGCCCCAGCCTCTGGCCCCGGTCGTGCCGCGCGCTTCGCAATAGAAAGCGCTGGCCTGATTGGCTTCGATGACGAGGAAGCCAAGGGTCATGCAAAGAATGGCGGCGGCTTTTTTCATGTCCATGTCCATCTGAGATGCAAAGATGAGCGGAACTCATGCAGTTACAGACCCGCCTGTCAACGCGGATGCCGCCATAGGCTATTTCTTGGCGGGTTTGGGCGGGCTGGCGCGCTCGGGCAGCGCCTTGACATAGGCCGCGATGGCGTTCCGGTCCGCATCAGGCAACTCGGCCATATTTTTGACCACAGACTTCATGGACCCGCCGACCACGTCGCCATCGGGCGTGTCGCCGCTCTTGAGCATCCAGGCGATGTCCTTGGCCGACCACTCGGCGACGCCGTCCTTGTGCTGGGTGATGTTGGGCACCCAGTTAGCCCCCTCCATGTCCGGCCCGCCTGCGTAGCGGAAATCGGCGATAATGGTCCCCTTGAAGTCGCGCGCGGAGTGACATTCGGCGCAATGGCCGAAGGCCTCCGTCAGATAGCGCCCGCGATTCCATTCGGCGCTCTGTTGGGAGTCGGGCGTGAGTGGACGCGGATTGAGGCTTGCGAGTTTCCAAAGGCCCAGGCCCCGACGGATGTTGAAGGGGAAGCCTATCCTGTGCGCGGGCGCCTTGCCCGCAACTGGCGGCAGGGTCCGCAGATAGGCCATGAGGTCCCGGATGTCCTCGACCTGCGCTTTTGCATATGTTGTGTAAGGAAAGGCCGGGTAATAGTGCTCGCCCGAGGGCGAGACGCCCGCCTGCATGGCGTTGACGAGATCGGCGACTTTCCAGCCGCCGATTCCATCTGACTTGTGGGATGAGATGTTGGGCGCGATGAAAGTACCGAAAGGCGATTTCAGCTCCAGCCCGCCGCCCAGTTTAAGCCGGTCGTCCTGACCGGGCGTCGCATGGCAGGAGGCGCAGCCGCCGACGTCGAAGAACAGTTTTCCACGCCCCGCATCGCCGCCCTGTTCAAGGGCGGGCGCTGTGGAGGCGATCACCGGTTTGGGGGCGCTCAGAATCCATCCCGCCCCAGCGACGGCGAGGCAGGACAGAAGACCGAGGGCCACCCATTTGTGCATGAAGAACCTCAGCCGCCGGGCGGTTACTTCTTCAACCGATAGCCTTCATGGCAGCCGCCGCAATTGCCGGTGACTTCCCCATAGGCGGCCTTGAAGGTTGCTTCATCGACAATTTTAGCTGATGCGGTCGCAGCATCCTTGCCAAATTTTTCCCAGCGGCCGTTGAAGTCGGCCCTGGTCTCCCAGACCTTGGGAAGCGCCGCAGTATCGCCGCCAGTCTTGGTGGTGTCCGGGAACAGATCCGGCATCGCCTTGGATGCGTCTTGCATCGTCTTCAGAGCTGCTTGAACTGTCTCCAGTTTGAAGGGCGCCTCACCCTTGGAAATCTTGGTGACCTCGGCGTTGGCGCGGCCAACCTGCTTCATCGTTTCCTTGCGGGTCGCGATGGGGTCGTTTTGGGCCATGACGGAGGTTATGCCGATAGCCAGAACCCCAAGGGTCAGAATAGTGCGGATCATTTTTAGGCTCCCGGAGCGAGGATTGGTTCCTGAAAAATCTTAGGGCCCCGGATATTGCTGCGAGCAACAATATTGTGATATAAAATATTACAAATAGCATATATCTCAAATAAACCACTGAAAATTATTTGGAAGAATATTTCCGGCTAAAATATAACTAAGAAAATTTATTTTAGCCTTGACGGCTTTGACTTAGTTTTCGATTTTATCGACCGATAAATGCCTTGATTTTTCCTTGCGCGCTCATCCAAACGCCGCCCGGAGGTCCATCGTGTCGCACATGCCGATGCTGTCATAATTCGCCTTGAGCCAGGCGTGTCCGGCCTTGCGCCCGATGTCGCGGATGGCGGTGAGCGAAGTCCAGGAGGCGTCGAGCTTCGAGGCGGCTGAGAAGCGCTTCAGGGGGTCAGCGCCGTCGATCCGGTGGATGAAGGGACGCACATATTCGTCATGCGGCAGCTTGCCCTGATCATAGAGCCGCTGCACGAATTCGACGGCGCGCAACTCGCGCAGCAGGGCGCCGTTGAAGGTGACTTCGTTGAGCCTGTTCTGAATGTCGCGCATGGTGCGCGGGGTCTCGTCGCGCTCGACGGGATTGATTTGAACGATCAGAACATCGGGCGTGGCGGTTTCATAAAAGAGGGGAAACAGGGGCGGATTGCCCGAATAGCCCCCGTCCCAATAGGGCACGCCCTCGATCTCAACGGCCTTGTAGATGGTCGGCAGACAGGCGGAGGCCATGATATGGTCGGCGGTCAGTTCTTCACGTTTGAATATCGCCACCTTGCCCGTCTGCACATTGGTGGCTCCGATGAAAATCTTGATCTCCTCGCAGGCGCGCACCTTGGTGAAATCGATGCTGTCGGTGAGAAGATCGCGTAGCGGATTAATGTCCAGAGGATTGTAGTCGTAGGGGCTGGCGTAATGGGTCACGAAGTCGGCCCACCAGTAGGCGGGCGATCCATCGAAGCCAAAGGGTTTGAAGAAACTATCAAAAAGCTTGCGTTGCACCGGGCCGATGGCGCCCTTGTCGCTGACCCGGGTCCAGAAGGTTTTCAGAGCCGCTCGCGCGCCCTCCCGTCCGCCATCGAGATAGCCTTGCGCGAAGACGACCGCGTTCATGGCTCCCGCGCTGGTGCCGGTGACGCCCTCCACGTCCAGCCGACCGTCTTCGAGGATGGCGTCCAGCACCCCCCAGGTGAAGGCGCCATGGGCGCCGCCACCCTGCAGGGCGAGGTTGATCTTTTTCTTGCCCGTCCAGTCGATGATGGGAGGTTGGGCCACGACGGAGGCCTCAAGCGGCCGTCCAGCCTCCATCCATGGAGATGTTGGCGCCGGTGATCTGGGAGGCAGCGTCCGAACACAGGAACACCGCCAGAGCCGCCACCTGTTCGGAGGTGACGAATTGCTTGGTCGGCTGCGCCGTCAGCAGCACGTCATTGATGACCTGATCGCGGGTCAGATGACGGGCGGCCATGGTGTCCGGGATCTGTTTTTCGACGAGCGGCGTCCAGACATAGCCGGGCGAGATGCAGTTGGAGGTGACGCCAAAGGTCGCCAGCTCCAGCGCCACGGTCTTGTTGAGCCCGGCGACGCCATGCTTGGCGGTGACATAGGCGGCCTTGAAGGGGGAGGCGACCAGCGAATGGGCTGACGCCGTGTTGATGATGCGCCCCCATTTGCGCGCTTTCATGCCCGGCGCTGCGGCGCGGATCGCGTGGAAGGCCGACGACATGTTGATGGCGATGATCTGGTCCCATTTGTCGAGGGGGAAATCCTCGATGGGCGAGACGAACTGGATGCCCGCATTGTTCACGAGGATGTCGACCGAGCCCAGCTTCTCCTCGGCTTCCTTCACCATGGCGGCGATCTGGTCGCCCTTGGACATATCGGCCCCGTTATAGATGCATTTGACGCCAAATTCGCTCTCGATGCCGGCGCGCTCGGCTTCGATGGCCGTGGCCTCCCCGAAGCCATTGATCATGATATTGGCGCCTTCCTTCGCGAGCGCCCGGGCTATGGCGAGGCCAATGCCGCTGGTGGAGCCGGTGACGATGGCGTTGCGGGATGCGAGAGACATGCAACTCTCCGAATGGTTGGATGCTGGAAGCTGTATTATATTGCACCGCACAAGAAAGGCGAGGGGGTCTGCGGGTCACTCAACGCAGAAAGCCGCCTCCTGGGGGGCGGCTTTCGTAGGGGGGCGCCCGTCTGATGGGGCCGCTTCAGGACCAGAGCTTGCGTGAAGCGATCCGCGCTCCCTCCGTCATGGCCCGGAACTTCTCCCACATGACCGTGGGATGGACCTCCGGGTGGTAGCAGGCCTGGGAGGAGAAGCCGCAGTCGGCGCCCGCGATGACATTCTCGCGCCCGCAGAGCTTGGCGTAGCGCACGATGCGCTCGGCGATCAGCTCGGGATGTTCGACGATATTGCTGGCGTGGGTGATGACGCCGGGGATCACCACCTTGCCCTCTGGCAGCTTCACATCCTCGAACACGTGATATTCGTGCTCGTGGCGGCAGTTGGCGCCCTCGAAGGAGTAATAGCCAGCGTTGATCTTCAGGATATGCCCGATCATTTCCTGCAGAGAGGATTCATGAATGCGCGGGCCCTCGTTGATGCCATAGCATGTGTGAAAACGCACTTTCTCTGGGGGTATGCCGCGAATGGCGTGATTGATGACCTCCACATAGAGGTCCGCCTTGCGCTTCAGCGCGGCCTGATCGTCCTTAAAGTCGACGAAGAGATCGGCCATGAAGGGATCATCGATCTGCACGAGGAATCCCGCTTCCACGATGGCGAGATATTCGGTTCGCATGGCCTCGCCCACCGCTTGGAAATAGTCTTCCTCGGTCTTGTAATATTCATTGTTGGGAATGGCGCTGGGGGCGGTGGAGGGCATGAAGGCCATCCTGGCGCCTGCTGCATCCACGGCGGCTCTCATATTCGCGAGATCGCGGTGCAGCGCCTCCTGCCCGCAGTAGCGTACAGGCCCTATGCAGAAAATCGGCACGACAGGCGCGACTGTTCCGCCCAGCATGGCCCGGGCGAAATAGCCCGCGTAATATTCGGGGAAGGCTGCGACTTCCTTGGCGAACATCTTGTGTTTGACGTGGGGCCGCTTCTCGAAGCCCTCCAGCCGCTCGTTGGCGTAGGCGAAAAAGCCCTGCTTGGACATTTCGCCATCGGCCACGATGTCGAGACCCACATCCACCTGCTGGCGGATGATCTCCGCCACCGCCTGTTTCAAGCGCGCCTCATAGGCGGCGGTGTCTACGCGGCCGCCTTCCAGCCGGCTTTTCATGAGATCGAGGAAATCCGTGGGTCGCGGCAGGGATCCCACATGGGTCGTCAAAATTCTGTCAGCGCTGGACATGCGGCTTCCCCCCACCTTGTTCTTTGCTTGAAAGCTATCGATCTGGGGGTAGGGTTGTAAAAGGGTGGCCTTTGGGCGTTGGCGTCGTCAACCATCGCCAGATTTTTCGGTTTGCTTCCCGCTGGCGCGGGGGGCAGCTTGTCGATATAGTGGCGCGCTAGGCTCCGAGCTTTGGGGTCTGTCTGCAAGTCACTGAATATAAATCTAAAATTCTATCATCAGGCATAGATTCTCCCATGACCGGTCTGTCCCGTCGTTCTCTTCTCGGCGCTCTCTTCGCAGCCTCCGCGAGCCTTGGGCTCAGGCTGCCCGCCTTTGCGCAAGGTGGCCCTGTCAGGCCGGGCTCAGACAAGCCGGCGTCGGAGAAGGCTCCATCTTTCGGGTTCGAGGATGTGTTGAAGCGGGCGCGGGAATTGTCGCTCAAGGAACACAACGCGGTCATCGCGCCACTGCCCGAGGAACTTGCGAAGCTTGATTTCGACAAATGGCGCGAAATCCGGTTCGTGGCCGCGAAGGCTCCGCTTGGGGAAAAGGGCGGGCGGTTTCGTCTGCAACTCTTCCACCCCGGGCACCTCTTTCAGCGTCCTGTGGCGATCAATCTGGTGCATGACGGCCGCGCCGAGCCTCTGGCCAATGTGGCGAAGCTTTTCGACTACGGATCCGTCAAATTCACCAAACCCCTGCCGGCGGATCTCGGCGTAGCCGGGTTTCGCGTCCACTATCCCCTGAACGATCTGCGCCGCTCGGATGAATTCGTTTCCTTCCTGGGCGCGAGCTATTTCCGCTGGTTGGGCCGCGATCAGAAATATGGGTTGTCCGCACGCGGCCTGTCCATCGGCACCGGCCTGCTCGATAACAAGGAGGAGTTCCCCTTCTTCACCGAGTTCTGGATCGAAGCCCCGGCTGGTGAGGCCTCCGCCATCAATATCAATGCTTTGCTCGATAGTCCTTCGCTGACGGGCGCCTATAAGTTCACCTTTGCCCCTGGCCCGGAATCGCCTGTCGAGGTGGAGGTGACCCTGTTCCCTCGCAAGAGCGTCTCGCGGATCGGCCTGGCGCCGCTGACATCCATGTATTTCCTTGGCGAAAATGATCGCCATCTGAACGACCGCAACAAATACGATGAATTCCGGCCCGAGTTGCACGATTCAGATGGGTTGCTGATGCATACAAACGAGGGCGAATGGATCTGGCGTCCCCTGCATAATCCGCTGGTGCAGGAAGTCCATAATTTCCCCATGACCAATGTGCGAGGCTATGGGCTCATCCAGCGTGACCGCCAGTTCGCTCATTATCAGGACATCGAGCTGAATTACGAAGAGCGGCCCAGCTACTGGATCGAACCGGAGGACGATTGGGGCGAGGGGCGCGTCGAGCTGATCGAACTGGCCACCAAGGACGAGACCTTCGACAATATCATCGTCGCCTTCGTGCCCAATGAACCGGCGGACGCTAGGAAGCCCTTCAATTTCACCTACCGCATGCGCTCGCTCACAGATGGACTGAAGCTGCATTCGCTGGGTTACACCCTCAACACCTTCACAGCGCCCGCCTATGCGCTGGGGGCGGGCGAGGCGGTGAGCAAGAACACCCGCCGTTTCATGATCGATTTTGTCGGAGGCGACCTGGCCTTTCATCTTGCCAAGCCCGCTGGCGTCGAGATTGTGGCGACCGTCACCAATGGCAAGATTTTCCGCCAGTTTCTCGTGCCCAATCCCGCTATTGGCGGTTTCCGGGTGATGCTCGATGTGGAGGTTCACCCCACCGACATGACCAATATGACCTGCAAGCTCCGCACAGGACCGAGGGTGCTGACGGAGACCTGGGCCTATGCCTGGAAGGTCTATAATTTCTGAGATTTATCTCGGCTTCAGCAGACCGGCGTCGGTCAATCTGCGGTGGAAGTCCAGGATCTCGTTGCGGTCGGAGCAATCATAATAGCGCCCGTTGCAATCCTTCATGAGGCGCAGACGCTCAGTATAGCTGTCTGGCAGTGGAAGTCCTGCCGCATAGATGATGAGCGCGGGCAGGTAGGCCACATCAATGGGATCCATGACCGGCAGAGTGCGGGGTGTAAAGTTCACGCCGGTTATCGCGAAATAGGTGATATAACCGGGTGAATTCGGAGCCAGCTCCACATCCTCCGCCTCGTTTTGCGGCGGGAAGCCAAGCAACTGGCGGGTCGCGACCGGGTGGTGATCGCCATAATGCACGACCAGAAAGCGCTCCTTGGGAAATCGTGCGGCCAATTGCGCGCGGAAGTCTTCGAGGTCTGATTTCGAAAGCCAGAGCCGACGCAGAAATTCATTCATCTCCGCGTCCACGCCCTCGCCGCCGCCAGGGACCTTCTCTTCGGGGAAGAAGGTTTCATGATAGGGCCAATGGGTCGACATGGTTTCGATGAAAGTGAAGAGCGGCGCCTTTGAGGCCGCAACATGATCCTCCAGATTTTTCAGCGCGTTCCCGAAATAGAAGCGGTCACGTTCGAAGGGGGTGTTCGACTGTTGATCCCTGGCGTCAAAAATCTCCTTGATGCCGATGGATGTGTAGAATGACGCGCTTGAGATGAAGGTCTTCAGCATCGGGTAAAACAGCACATTGCGATAGCCGCAATGGCTCAGGGCCTGGGGCAGGGTGTCGCTGAGGCGACCCACCATATAGGTTTGCAGGAAATTGCGGATGCCGCCGAAGGAGCGGGACGACAGGCCTGTCATGACGGAGAATTCCGTCAGCCAGGAGGCGCCGCCATAGGTCTCCACGCGCATGTGCCGGGTCCGCCCGTCAAAGGACCTGAACATGGCGTCGAGGCGCTTGTCATAGGCGAGCTTGGGGAAGATTTCGGGTGGGAAAACGGACTCTTCGTGGATGAGGACGATATGCGGGGGCTTGTCGGCCGGGGCGCAGGACGCCTGTGCGAGCGATAGAATGGGCGGGCGCGGCGAAGCGCTGGGGGCGGCCTCCAGAATTTCCCCGCGCAGCAGCGTCTCTAGCGTTTCGGGCCAGGTGCCATAGAAGGAGGAGACGAAAAGGTCCTCCCAATACAATTGGGTATGCCGACGTTCGATCTTTTCGTGGGACGCTGCGGCGCCCACCACGACGCCAAGGACGCAGACGCCCGCCGCATAGCGGCGACGCAGGCGCGGACGCTCCAACGTCCAGGCGATGGCGAACGCCGTCAGGCTCGCCACGGCGCCCATCATCACCGCGACAAGAAAGCCGCGATGGTTCGCCCAGAGCGAAGTCAGCAGCCGCCCGCTCGGAAAATAGAAATAGAGGTCATAGGCGTGCATCACCATCTTTTCGAGCGAGCGTTTGGCGACCGACACGCCCACGACGAAAGCGATCATCGAGCCAATGGCGATGGTGGAGGCAAGCACCCGACGCGTCAGCATCATCAATCCGCACCAGAGGGCGACAGTAATGGCGCTGGTGCAGATCAGATTGGGTCCGGACCCCTCGTAGCGGCGAAAATACTCCGCCACCGCCAGCACGATGGGCAGGCTCAGGGCCATCGCCAACCATGCATTGGCGCGCGCCATGCGCAGGCGCTGCAGCAGGGGCTTTCGCGGGAACGAGGGTAAGGGCGGAAGCTGGCCCTCTGGCTCTTTGGTCATATGTACCTGTCAGATCGCCGGGCCGGTAGAGCGCGGCGTGCTGATGACGCCGGTCAATTTTGCGGGGTCAAGCGCCATGATCGCGCGCTCGTTGAAGATGTCGCCCATCTCTGAGGCCACGCCGGTCTCAGCCAGCGCCTCCAGCCATTTGCGATGGATGCGTGGATCCTGATCCTCGTATTCGATCTGCCGACCGCCTTGCTGGATCGAGATGGAGCCGCCGCCCTCCGCGCTGCGCCGACGCAGCGCGATGAAGGGATAGCGGCGACTGCCCAGGCTGCAGGCGAGATAGCGGGCGGGGTTCGGACAGGTGTTGAAATGCT
>CANGTC010000022.1 GCA_947456505.1 Beijerinckiaceae bacterium | reverse complement strand
TGGCATGTGAACGAAGACGCCCTGCCCATCGCCCTGCATCATGGCTCTCTCGATGCAGGCCAGCGGCGCAGGGTTGAGGAGGCCATGGCGGCGGGGCGGCTGAAGGCGGTGGTCTGTACCTCCACGCTGGATCTTGGCATCGACTGGGGCG
The DNA here is from genome assembly GCA_947456505.1 of Beijerinckiaceae bacterium. GTDB lineage: Bacteria > Pseudomonadota > Alphaproteobacteria > Rhizobiales > Beijerinckiaceae > Terripilifer. The sequence continues at coordinate 33,145 of CANGTC010000022.1, read as the reverse complement.
ATGTGGATCTTGTGGTGAATGTGGGCGCGCCCAAGGGCGCCAGCCGCCTGTTGCAACGCATCGGCCGCGCCAATCATCGGCTGGATGAATCCTCGCGCGCTCTGCTGGTGCCCGCCAATCGTTTCGAAGCGCTGGAATGCACGGCGGCCATCGAGGCCGCCAGCGAGGGCGCGCAGGATACGCCCCCCGCCCGCACGGGGGCGCTCGATGTGCTGTGCCAGCATGTGCTGGGGATGGCCTGCGCGGGGCCGTTTCTAGGCGATGACCTCTATGCGGAGATCACCTCCGCCGAGCCCTATGCGCAACTCCCGCGCGCGGATTTCGACGACGCCGTGAGCTTCGTGGCCACCGGCGGCTATGCGCTGCAAAGCTATGATCGCTTCGCCAAGATCAAACGTCTGCAGGACGGCAGTTGGCGCATCGCCAACGGCAAGATCGCCCAGGCCTATCGCATGAATGTGGGCACGATCATCGAGTCCGACATGCTGAAGGTGCGCCTTGTGCGCGGCGTCGCGGCGAAGGCGTCTCGCGCTGGCGCGCCGCGTGGAAGCGCCCTCTACGCGCCCGCGAAACTTTCGCCCGGCCCCCAGCCCGCGCCCTACACAGGGCGGCTGACGCGTGGCGGGCGTGTGCTGGGGGAGATCGAAGAGTATTTTCTGGAGACCCTGGCGCCCGGCGACACCTTTCTGTTTGGCGGCGAGGTGCTGGCGCTACAGGGCATCGTCGAGAACGAAGCCCATGTGTCGCGCGCCCATTCGGATGCGCCGAAAGTGCCTTCCTATGCGGGCGGCAAGTTTCCGCTCTCCACTTATCTCGCCGCGCGCGTACGCAAGCTGCTCGCTTCCCCCAAGGCCTGGAGCGCGCTGCCCGCGCAGGTGTCGGACTGGCTAAGCTTGCAACAAGAAAAGTCGCTGCTGCCGCCGCCGGGCAAACTATTGGTCGAGACCTTTCCGCGCGGCGGGCGCCATTACCTCGTCGCCTATCCCTTCGAAGGTCGCCTCGCCCATCAAACGCTTGGCATGTTGCTGACCCGGCGCATGGAGCGCATGGGGCTGAAGCCTCTTGGCTTCGTGGCCAATGAATATGCGCTGGCGGTCTGGTGCGTCGCGGACGTGGGGGTGCGCGCGCAAAAGAAGCTCTTCACGACGGACGAGCTTTTCGCGCAGGACATGCTGGGCGACGATCTCGAAGAATGGTTGCAGGAATCCGCTTTGATGAAGCGCACCTTCCGCAATGGCGCGATCATCTCCGGGCTGATCGAGAGACGTTTCCCCGGCAAGCAGAAGAGCGGGCGACAAGTCACCATTTCCACTGATCTGGTCTATGACGTGCTGCGCCGCCATCAACCCGATCATATCCTGCTGCGCGCCGCGCGGGATGACGCCATGACAGGCCTGCTCGATCTCGAGCGTCTGGCGCAGATGCTCACGCGCGTGCAGGGCCGCATCATCCACAAGCATCTCGAGCGCATTTCCCCCCTCGCGGTGCCCATCATGCTGGAAATTGGCCGCGAGCCGGTCTATGGCGAGGCGCAGGATGAGATCCTCGCCGATGCGGCGGGGGCCCTTGTCGATGAAGCCATGGGCGGTTGACGGGTGAGCGCATGACCGCCGGAATGGATGACCAACAGATCGCCGCACCATCAAGGCAAGGCGGCTTCACGCTGCATGGCGAGGCGGCGCTGCCCGATGTTTCCGGCGCCCTCTGGCTTGCCGATCATGGCGCTCTGGTGGTCTCGGACCTGCATTTCGAAAAGGGCTCCGCCTATGCGAGGCGCGGCGTCATGTTGCCGCCCTATGACACTGCGGCGACGCTGGCCCGCCTTGCGGATGTGGTCGCGCGCTATGCGCCGAAGGTGATTGTGGCGCTGGGCGATTCCTTCCACGATGGCGGCGGGCCTGCGCGCATGGGCGATGCGGATCGCGCGGTTCTGCGCGCTTTGCAACAGGGGCGCGAGTGGATCTGGATTTCCGGCAATCATGACCCCGAACCGCCGGAGGATCTGGGCGGTGTCTGCGCTGGCGAGATCCGCCTCGGCGCCCTCACCCTGCGCCATCAGCCGCAGGCGGACGCCTCGCCGGGCGAGATCGCCGGCCATCTGCATCCAGTGGCGCGAGTGTCGGCGCCTGCGGGCACGTTGCGCAGGCGCTGTTTCGTCAGCGATGGCATGCGCTGCGTCATGCCCGCCTTCGGCGCCTTCACGGGTGGTCTGAACATCCGCGACGCTGCCTTCGCGCCGCTCTTCGCGCAGGCGCCGGTCGTCGCCCATGTGATGGGGCGAGGCCGGATTTACGCAGTGTCGATGGCGCGCTGCCTCGGCGATTGAGCTTAAAGCTTCGAGACCTTCGCCTTGGGTGGCGTGGTCGCCGCGGCGGGCCTGGGCGGGCTCGCCACTGACAGGGTCTCCCAGCCGTCGGCCGGGGTCGTCACCTGATTGATGGCGGGGTCGGGCGTGCGCGGGCGGAAGGCGTCGGCGATGGCCTTGGCGGCGGTCATCTGGACGCCACTCAGGCGCACCGTGATGTCGTCGCGCTTTTGCGCCGAATCCTTGTCGCCCTGAGCGGCGGCCGCCGTGAACCACGCCCAGGCCATGGGCAGATTCTTATCGACGCCCATGCCGCGGGCGTAAAGGATCGCCAGATTGTATTGGCTGTCGCCCACCCCGAAATCCGCCGCCTTGCGGAACCAGTTGGCGGCCGTCGCGTAATCGGGCTTGCCACCCAGGCCTTCCGCATAGAGCACGCCCAGATTATGCATCGCGCGCACATGGCCTTGAGAGGCGGCTTTGGCGTAGACCTCAGCGGCGCGTTTCAGGTTCTTTTCCGCTCCCAGACCCCGTTCCAGCATGGCGGCGAGACGGAATTGCGCCGGCGCCAGATTTTGCTCGGCGGCCTTCTCGAACCATTGCAGCGCCGCAGGATTGTCGATGGTGACGCCGCGTCCTTCCGCAAGGCGCGCGCCCATCTCGAACTGGGCGGCCGCGTTGCCATTGTTGGCGGCTTCCACCAACCGTTGGGTCGGGTTTGGAGTGCTGCCGACCGGCGTGACGTCGAATCCATTCGCTTGAAGCGGGGGGGCGAAGCCGGGGCTCGCGGCCGCCTCCGGCGCGGCGGCGATGGGGCTCGGCGGCGCAGGTGTGGGCGCAGGTGGGAGTGCAAGTGTGGGCGCGGGTTCGGGGGCAGGCGCAGTCAGCGCCGCCGCCGTTTCGACCGGCCTGGCGGGCGGGGCTGCTTGCGACACAAGCGGTCGGTCGGTTTCAACCTGGGCCACGGGCTGCTCCACGCCGCCACGCGAGCGCAGCGCCTGGAGCGATGCGAGGACGACGATCAGGCCCGTCAATGCGATGAGCATGGGCTTGCGGCGGGCGCTGATGGCCCTTCGCAGCGCGCCGAAGGGGCCTTTGGCTGGCTCGGCTGGCGCCTGAACAGGCTGCTGCTGTGGGGCGGCCTCTGGCGCGGGCTCCGCGCCGCGACCGCTCATCTGGTTGAACAGAGTTTCAAGACGGGAGACGTGAGTCGTCGTCTCCGCGTCGCTGGAGGCGTTGGACGCCCGCCTCGCGGCGGCGATGAAGCTCGCCCGGTTCAAAAGCGCTGCGCTTGAGCCCTGGGTGCGCGCCTGCGTGGCTTGCGCCTCCACGGGCGTTTCCATCTGGGGCGTTTCAATTTGCGGCGTCGGGGCCTTCGCCTCGCGCACAGGCTCCTGGCGGGGCTCTGCGCGGACCTCGGGAAGCGAGGCCTCGAGCGGCTCCTGCTTTGATTCCTGTCGCTCGGCGCGGCCATCCACCTTGGCGGGGGCGACCGGTTCGGGATGGATTTCGCAGATCTCGGATTCAAGGCTCGACAGGCGGCCGACAAGGCGCTCCATGGTGTTATGGACGGCGCTTAAAACTTCGGTGGTGCGCCGGTCAGCCCGTTCCTGCTGGGCGCGCAGATCCTGCAACTCGCGCTTCATCGCCGCATCGGCGTCCGGGTTATGGGCGAGGTCTTGCGCCTTTGTCTCAAGAGCCTCGTGCGCCGATGTGCGCGCGGCGAGGTCGGCGGCGTCGGCGGTTGCGCTGCGCAAATCCTGTATCTGCCGGAACAGATCCGACATCGACGTGGCGACGGCCGTTTCCTGCGCGCAGGAGCCTGTGGCGGCGCCTTGCTGGGGCATTCTGGCGAGGTAGGTCCGCACCTGCTCCAGCAGCGCGAGGACGGGCGCGCCCACTTCGCCGGGCGAAGAATCGATTTGCCGCGCCAGGCGGCCAATCTCCGCCTGTAGCTGGATCATCATCGCCCCGTCTCGCGAAGGTGCGGACATGATGTCCATCTTGCCCGCGAGCTGGGCGATCTGGTTTTCCAGCGCATGCACGCCTGGAGGATCGCGACGGGTCAAGACCTCGACCCGATCCACCAGAAGCGCGATTTGCGATTGCAGCCCGTCGAGAACGGAGACCTCGGGCGCGCTGGCGGTCAGGGCGTCCAGGCGCGCGGAGAAGCCGGCCATTTCCTTGCGCAGGGCTTCGAGGGTTTCGGCGCTCGCCTGATTGGCCATCGAGGCGGCGCTTTGCGCTGTGGCCGAGACAGTGTCGACGCGCGCCGAGAGGCTTGCGATATCGCGGCGCAATCCCTCCAGCACGGGGTTTTCCGGGCGCGAGGCCACAGCGTCCATCTTGTTCGCGAGCCGCCGGATTTCGCTTTCCACAGGCGCGAAGTTCGGCGCCGGGATCTCGATTTTTGGAGCGGGCTGGACGAGTTTGCTCGCCAGTTCCTGCATCATCTTTTCAAGCGCGCTCGTGTCCACTTTAGCCAGCAGCGACGCATTCGTTTCGAGCTTGCGATGCACATTGTCGATGCGTCGCGCGAGATCGTCGAATTTCGGCGCCGGATCAGCATTGGTGAGGGCGCTCTCCAGTTTGCGCGCCAGTTGCTCAACCTTGCGGTCGAGGCCTTCGAGCTGGCTCTGGTTCGGCGCCTTGCTGAGGATCGCGCGAATTTCGGTTAGGCCCTGGGCCAGCTCGTTCGCGTCCGAGAGCGTGGGCTTTGAGGCTGCGAGCGCATCGATGCGCGATCCCAGCAAATCGAGCTGACGCTCAATCTTCGCCGCATTGTCCGGCCGAGCCGCGATCTCTTCGATCTGCTCCTGAAGCCCCTTCGTGCGGGCCTGCAGGGCCTCGACGGCGCTGCGGCTTGAAGCGGTCTCGCAAAGCGAGTCCACTTTGCTGGTCAGGCTTTTCAGATGCCTTTCGAGACTGAGGAGCGAGACCTGGGATATGCCGTCGGCCAGGCCTGAGCGCATGTCGGACGAGGCCTCGTCCGTCGCGCGGTTGAAATCCGGGCGCGCGACGCTGCGCCGTGGCGGCGCCCAAGCGTGATCCTGGCGTTGAGCCTCGGCAGGGCGGCTGGCTTCTTTCCATGGCTGCGATGCGGCGATCTTGCTGGCGAGCTGGTCGAGCTCCCTGCGCAGGGAGGCGTTGACCAAGGGCGGCGCGTCCTGCGGCATTGGTTCGCGGCGACGCGGCGGGGAGACGGATGCGGGAGGCGTGAAGGGATAGGCGTCTTGCGCCATCTCCCGGGAGGCCTCGTCATAAGCTTCCTGGTTCAGGGGCTTTAGCGCAGGACGAGCTGCATGGAGCGCGCGGGCGGCCCGCAGGGTTTCGATCAGCTCCATTTTTCTGACGTTTTGCGCGGATTCTCGCGGGTCTTGCAATCGCGTGGCGGCGCTGTCGGCCCGCAGCGGCGAGAGCGGACGGCGTTCGCTCTCATGGCGAGCCGTCATGTCGTGATGCGTCTGCGCGGCGGGCTTGGCGTTTTCCTCCAGCCGCAGCGCAAGGTTGCGAAGCATTTCATCCACGCGGTTTGGCGATTGCGGCCTGAACGCAGGGCCGACTTGCGTTTGGGGCGCCTCCTGATTGGTGGGGCGGGCTTGGGCGTGATCGGCGATGCGCGCCAGCCTTTCCTTGACGGCTGCGGCGCGCTCGTCATCGGTGAGGCTGAAGGCGTCGAGGCCTCTTTCAGCTGCGTGCGCCTCAATCGTCTGCTTCAGCCATTGGCCCAGGGTCAGCCCCTCGCGAAGGGCGGCGTAGGTCGCAGCCTCTCGCGCGTCGGGATCGACGCCTTTGATGCTCCAAGGAATGGCTCTGTTCATGTCGTATCCGTATTCGACGACCCATCAAGGCCTGTCCCAAAGCTCGCCAAACCGGGTCTGGCTTGATCAGGGCTTCGGCAATGAAAAGACTTTCGGTAATCATGGTAAAGGTCAGGTTAACGGTGGTTTGATTTTGACACAGGAGACGATTCAGTTAGGTTGAAATTAATCAGAAGCACAATTCTAGGTTGCATTCATTTTAGCCCTGAGGTGTAATTTCCCCATCGAACGGCGACCTCGCGGCAGGCCGCCACTGCAACCGGAGCCGACGCGGCAAGGGGGATTGAGATGGGACAAAATTCATCGAATTCAAAAGACTTTGAAGCGCCGGAGGATGTGCTCACCATCGGCGAGATGGCGCGCGAATACGGCGTCACCCTGCGCGCGCTGCGCTTTTATGAGGACCGTGGGCTCCTGCAACCGATTCGCAATGGCGTCACCCGGTTTTACAATGCTGAGGCCCGTGCGCGCCTTGAGTTGATCCTCAAGGGCAAGCAACTCGGATTCACGCTTTCAGAGATTCGCGACCTCATTGCGAATCACTCCGAGGAGCCAGTGCGCAGTTTCGAGCTCTCTCTTGATGAGACGCAGATCCTGGCTCAACTCAGCATGCTGCAGCGCCAGCGCGACGATATCGAGCGCGCCATCGAGGAGTTGCGGCAGACGCAGGAGCGGCTGGCGGGCTCCAGTGGCGTTCCTCACGCCTCTGTCATCGCCGCCTCCGGGGCGAGCGCGGGCGCAAGCGCGCCCTGAGCGCCCTTGGGTCCTGCGCCATCGGGACTCAAATAATTCGTGAAAAGCGCCTATGTTGACCGCCATGGCGGCCAGCGACGTTCTCACCCTGACGCCTGCGGGGCTCTATTGCCGCGCAGGCGATTTTCATATCGATCCCTTGCGGGCGGTGGACCGCGCGCTCATCACCCATGGCCATTCCGATCATGCGCGCGCAGGCCATGGCGCGGTGCTCGCCACCGCGCAGACGCTGGGGATCATGGGCCTGCGCTATGGCGAAAACTTCGCGGGCGCCACGCAGGCGACGTCCTATGGCGAGCGGGTGACGCTGGGCGAGGTTGTGGTGAGCTTTCATCCGGCAGGCCATGTGCTGGGCTCCGCGCAGATCCTGATAGAGTCGCAGGGCTACCGGGTCGTTGTTTCCGGCGACTACAAACGCGCGCGCGATCCCACCTGCGCGCCCTTTGAACCCATTCGCTGCGACGCCTTCATCAGCGAGGCGACTTTTGGCTTGCCGGTGTTTCGCCACCCTGCGGCGCAGTTGGAGGTGGAGAAGCTCATCGCTTCCTGCCGCCTGTTTCCTGATCGCGCCCACCTGGTGGGGGCCTATTCCCTGGGCAAGGCGCAGCGCGTGATGGCGCTGCTGCGCGCGGCGGGTTGGGATCGCCCCATCTGGATCCATGGCGCCATGGAGAAGATCACGGGTTTTTACGAGGACAATGGCGTGCCCCTTGGCGAAATGCGCAAGGTCGCTACGGCGGATCGTGCGAAGCTTGCGGGGGAGGTCGTGATATGTCCGCCGTCGGCCACGCAGGATATCTGGGCCCGCAAGTTTCCCGATCCGGTGGTGGCCTTCGCCTCGGGCTGGATGCGGATTCGGGCCCGAGCCAGGCAGGGGGGCGTGCAATTGCCCCTCGTCATCTCCGACCACGCGGATTGGGACGAGTTGCGCGCCACGGTGGAGGAGACAGGCTGCTCCGAACTCTGGGTGACGCATGGCGCGGAGGATGCTCTGGTGCATTGGGCCGCCCAGCGCGGTTTGCAGGCGCGCCCGCTCAATCTCATGGGCTACGGGGATGATGACGAGAGCTCGGGCGAGGCGCAGCCATGAACCGCTTCGCCGAACTGCTGGAACGGCTGGCCTATGAGCCCTCGCGCAATAACAAGCTGCGCCTGCTGGTGGATTATTTCCGCACCCAGGCGGATCCTGATCGCGGCTATGCGCTGGCGGCCATGACCGGCGCGCTCAGTTTCGCCCATGCGAAGCCTGCGCTCGTTCGCACCCTCATCAGCGAGCGCACCGATCCCGTGCTCTTCGCCATGAGCTATGACTATGTGGGCGATCTGTCGGAGACCGTGGCGCTGCTCTGGCCTGCGCCGCAAGCGCCCGAGCGGCCTGCCGGCTCCAACCAGCCTTTGGCGCCGACCCTTTCGGGCATCGTCGAGCAGTTGCACGAGACCAGCAAAAGCGCACTGCCGCAGCAGCTCGCCCTCTGGCTCGATGCGTTGGACGAGACCGGCCGCTGGGCTCTGTTGAAGCTCATCACCGGCGGCTTGCGCATCGGCGTCTCCGCGCGCCTCGCCAAGACGGCGGTGGCCTCCATGGGCTGGCTGGACCCCAATGACGTCGAAGAGGTCTGGCATGGATTGAAGCCGCCCTATCTCGATCTCTTCGCCTGGGTGGAGGGCCGCGAGCTGCGTCCCATCACCGACGACCCCGCACCGTTCCGCACGCCCATGCTGGCGCATGCGCTGGACGAAGCTGATTTCGCCACGCTGGACCCCGCTGAATTTTCGGCGGAGTGGAAATGGGATGGCATCCGCGTGCAGGCTGTCACCGGCTTGGACGCAAAAGGCGCCAGCGTGCAGCGGCTCTATTCGCGCACGGGCGAAGATATGTCCCACAGCTTCCCCGATCTGCTGGAGGCGCTGGGCGCCGCAGGGCTCGGCGATGTCGCCATAGACGGGGAATTGCTGGTGGTGCGAGAGGGGCTGGTGCAATCCTTCGGCGTCTTGCAGCAGAGGCTCAACCGCAAGAGCGTCACCGCCAAGCTGATCGCCGAATATCCCCTGCATATCCGCGCCTATGATTTGCTGAGCGAGAATGGCGAGGATCTGCGCCCGCTGCCTTTCGTGGAGCGGCGCGCGCGGCTGGAGGCGCTGTTGGCGCGTTGCGCTTCGGCGCCTCTGGATCTCTCGCCTCTTGTGCCCTTCGACACCTGGGAGGCGCTGGCTGAAGCGCGGCGCGATCCTTCAAACGCGGGTGCGGGCGCCGATGCGGACGCCATCGAAGGGGTGATGCTGAAGCGCCGCCAATCGATCTATCTGCCCGGTCGTCCCAAGGGGCCCTGGTGGAAGTGGAAGCGCGATCCTTTCAATGTGGATGCTGTCCTGATGTACGCCCAGCGCGGCCATGGAAAGCGTTCGTCCTTCTATTCGGATTTCACCTTCGGCGTCTGGCGCGAAGGGGCCAACGGCGATGAACTCGCGCCTGTGGGCAAGGCCTATTTCGGCTTCACCGATGAGGAGTTGGGCCAGCTCGACAAATGGGTGCGCAACAACACCGTCAACCGCTTCGGCCCCGTGCGCGAAGTGAGCCATGGCCTTGTTCTGGAAATCGCCTTCGATGGGCTCAATCGTTCGACCAGGCACAAGTCCGGCGTCGCCATGCGCTTTCCGCGCATTTCACGAATCCGCTGGGACAAGCCCGCGAAGGACGCCGACCGCCTGGAGGCTCTGGAGCGATTGCTGCGCGAGTGAGGGGTCAGGCGCCCTTGTCCGGACCCAGCACGTCGCCGTCCTGATGCAGCAGGCCATGCAGAAAGGCCTCGCCGGGGCTTGTGGGATCAGGCGCATGCAGAAAGCTGGCGCCAACCCCGGCCATGATCGCGGCTGCGAAACCCGCCACAGCGGCTCCGGCGGAGAGGTCCGCGCTCGGCGATCCGCCCGCCGCCAGAAGGACGATTTCCGCAACGCCAACCCCCGCGACGAGCGCGATGGCGGCGTCCTGTCCGGTGGCGCGTGGCCAAAGGGAGAGCAGCAGCAATGGCGCTACAGTCACGGCGCTCACACCGATGGCGATGCCGATCAGCGGCGCTGGATTGACGCCAACGCCTGGCAGCACAAGGGCTGACGCTGCGATGGCGATCAGGAGAATGAGGCGGGTCACCGCCAGACGGCGGCTGCTGAGGGCTGTGCCCGCATGCATGCGGTAGAAGGCGTCATGGCCCAGGGCGGTGGCGAGGGTGAGGAAGCCCGCCGCTGAAAGAACCAGAGCTGCGGCTATGCGCCCTGCCATGGCGAGGCCTGAAAAGGCGGGGCCAAATCCGCGCAACTGGGCGAGCCCCAGAAGCAGATAGTCGCCGCTCGCCACAAGGTCCGATCCTCGCAGCACGCCTGAGAAACCGGGTAGCGCCTCGCATGCCTCCCGCACCTGCGCGAGGGTCGCCGGATGGCGCCCGCAAAGGGAGATGAGGCCCCGGCTGCTGGCGTCCAGAAGGAATGCGGGCGTATCGGCGGAACGAAGCCCCGTGAGTTCCGTTTGCAGCGCCAAAGCCGAGGCGGCCATCACAGCCAGCGCCATCAGTCCAAGGAGCCCGCAGCAGAAGAGACCCAAAAGGCCGCCGCGTCGGGCTTCCGTAGTGCTCTGCGTGGCTATGGCCGGCGCCAGCATTGGGGCGAGCGCCCCAAGCCCCAGCGCGATGGCGATGACGATCAGGCCATCATGCCCGCCGGGCAGGCTCACGGCGCGCTGCCATTCCTCGATACGCGCCATGGCCTGAGCGAAGGCGGCTGGATCGCCGAGCATGGGCAGAGGGATGGTCGCCCCGCTGGCGATGATGACCACAAGCGGCGCCGCGACGCCCGCGATCAGCAAGCCGCCTGCGCCGGCCGCCGACCAGAAGAGGCCAGCAAGGCCGCCCGGAACCACGATCACAGCCACCAGCGCAGCCGCAACAATGGCGCAGGCCATGGGTCCCATGGCGGTGGCCTGGTTCAAGCCCCGTAGCGCCATGGACAGGCCCGACAGGCCCACGCAAAGGCTCGCCAGGCTGACGAACAGCAAAGCGCCGACCTTCAGCGCCATATTTTGAAACCGCCACGCCAGCAGGTCCGTGATGGAGAAAGCGCCTGTTTTGCGCAGCATGGGGCCGACCCCGAACCCCGCCAGCGCGAGCCCAGCCCCCAAGCCCAGAAGCAGGCCCTGGATCGAGGCGCCCATAGGGACCGGCGGAATGAATGGCGTGGCCAGCCCCGCCCCCAGCGCCATCAACGCCAGCCCAGCATAGCCGCCCGGCGCCGCGCGCCCGGCGGCGTGGAAGCTCGAAATTCGCATGGAGCGCAGCAGAAAGCCGAGGGCCGCAAGCCCGATGAGGGCGATCACGGGCCCCAGCAGGGCGACCAGCCGCTCCGGCGCCCCGATGCGGTCGAGAAGGATGAAGACCCCGAGGCTGAAAAGAAAAATCGCCGTCGCGAAGGCGACCCGCCCATCGATCGCGGCGCGGCCCAGCCTGTCGTCCCACCCCGGTTCGTCCTGTGTCACCCGCATCTCCAAAACGCCGCGAAAGCTTCTCAAGAATAGGGCAATTGACAGGAATGCAAGAGTGTTCGCCAATAGGAGCATTCTTTGGGGGGAACTTTAGCCGTGAGCGTCTCGACCCGCATCATCATAGCCGACGACCATCCACTTGTGCGCGGCGCCCTGCATCAGGCCGTCGCTGGCGCCGTTCCTGGTAGCGTCATTGTCGAATGCGCCGACCTCGACTCTTTGACGAAGGAGCTGGACGACAATGACGAGGTCGATCTCGTCCTGCTCGATCTGGCCATGCCAGGCGTACGCGGCTTCTCCGGCCTCATGTATCTGCGCGCCCAGCACCCGGGCGTGCCGGTGGTTGTCGTCTCCGGAAATGAGGATCGCGGGGTGATGCGCCGTTGCATCGATTTCGGCGCTTCAGGCTTCATCCCCAAGACAACGGACATGGACGCCATGCGAGGCGCTATCAACAAGGTCCTTGAAGGCGGGACCTGGACGCCCCCCGACGTGGACCTGTCCGCCCCCGCCGACAAGGACATCGCGGACATCGTGCGCCGCATGGCCTCGCTCACGCCCCAGCAGGTGCGGGTGCTCATGATGCTGTCGGAAGGGCTGCTCAACAAGCAGATCGCCTATGAGCTGACGGTCTCCGAGGCCACCGTGAAGGCGCATGTCTCCGCGATCCTGCAAAAACTGGGGGTCGAGAGCCGCACCCAGGCGGTCATCACGGCCAAGAAAATCGAGGGCGGCAATCTGTCGGGCGATACGCCCTGATTTGGCCTTTTGGGGTGGCTAGGAACGGTGACCAGCCGAATCGCGGCTCTGGCCCCCGGTGGATTGACCCATGACCGACGCACTCGCCCGCTTCCTCGGCGGCCCGCCTCTCTCGGTTCTCGCCCGCCTGCTCATGCTCTCGCTGATCGTGGGAGCCTTGCTCATGTGGCTAGAGATCCATCCCGCCGACATCCTCGACAATGTGGAGCGCCTGTTCCGCCGCCTGTGGAATCTGGGTTTCGGGGCCGTGCGGGTGGTGTTGGAGTATGTGATCGCCGGGGCGGTCATCGTCGTCCCGATCTGGCTGGTGCTGCGCCTGTTGAATGTGGGGCGCAGCCCGCGCTGATCAGGCCAGATCGCCCGCCCAGTCCCGCGCGCGGCGGCCCACGACGTCCTTGATGCTCGACAGATTTTCCTGATCGAGCCTGGCCGTGAGGCCGCGCAGGATCTCGCCGGGCAGACCTGCGCCCTTGAACACCATGGATGAATAGAGCTGGATCAGGCTCGCGCCCGCCTCCATCTTGGCGAAGGCGCTCTCTGGCCCATCGACGCCGCCTGCGCCGACGATGGGGAAGCGCCCCTCGACGCGCAGGTAAGCGGCGCCCAGCATCTTCGTGGAGAGTTCGAACAGCGGCTTGCCCGAGAGCCCGCCGGCTTCCTGCGCCGTCGCGGTCTCACGCAGGGTCGACGGCCGGGTGATGGTGGTGTTGCCGAGAATCAGCGCGTCGATGCCGCGCGCGGCGCCGACGCGGATGATGTCGTCGAGGTCGCCCAAGGCGAGGTCTGGCGCGATTTTCAGGAAGACCGGTTTGCGGCCATGGATCTGAGCCGCTTCGTCACGGGCTTCCAGTACGCGGGCGAGTAGATCGTCAAGGGCGGCCGCCTGTTGCAGGTCGCGCAGGCCCGGCGTGTTGGGGGAGGAGATGTTGATGGTGAAATAGCTCGCGACATCGGCGAAGGCTTTGACGCCCTGCACATAATCGCCCGCGCGATCCAGCGATTCCTTGTTCGCGCCCACGTTCACGCCGATCAGGCCGGGCTTGCCTTGTCGGGCGAGCAGCCTCGCATGGGGCGGGGCGTGGCCCTTGCTGTTGAAGCCGAGCCGGTTGATGATCCCCTCGTCTTGCGGCAGGCGGAAGAGGCGGGGCTTGGGATTGCCTGGCTGGGGCAGGGGGGTGATGGTGCCCACCTCCACGAAGCCAAAGCCGAGGCGAAACAGAGCGTCAGGAGCCTCCGCGCCCTTGTCGTAGCCAGCGGCCATGCCAAGCGGATTGGGAAAATCGAGCCCGCAGGCGCGCACCCGCAGGCGCGGGTCCTCAAAGCCCAGGGAAATGGGCGGCATCATTCGCAGGGCCAGGATGGAGGCGCCATGAGCGGTTTCCGGCTCCAGCGCATGGAGCAGGGGCTGCAGCAGCTTGGCGGCGAAGCTGATCACGACAAAAGCTCCGAAAAATCATGCTTGCCATCGGCGCCCAGCGGAATGGGTTTGACCCAGGCTGCGGCGCTCGTGGGCAGGGGCGCATAGAGATGGGGAAACAGTTGACCGCCCCGTGAGGGCTCCCAGCGCAGCGCGGCGCCCAGGGCCTCGGCGTCGAAGGCCGCCAGAAGAAGATCGGTCTGCCCGGTGAAATGCTTGTCGGCGGTCTCCTGCACCTGACCGGCGGTGGAGAAATGGATGAAGCCATCGGCCAGATCCACGGGGGCCCCTGTGAACACGCCCTGCGCCAGCGCGCTCGCCCAGAGTGATTCGGGAGTGATTTTGTAGATCAGGGCCACGGAAGCATCCTCTGGTTTGGTCGCCGCGCACCCTAATCATGCCGCAGGCTCTAAACAACCAAGCACGATGGGGATTTTCTTCGGATTTATTGTCATGATCAAGTTTTTATAAGCTCTGTTGCGTGGTTGACGTAAAGGCAAGACTGTTGCATTTCAAAAAAAAACAGGATAAATATCCCCGTATTAGGAACTCGATCCCCGCGAGGCGAGCTATGCTTACCCATCAACAGGTTTGGGGCGCCATCGATGCGCTCGCCGCCGCCCACGGCTCCACCGCTTCCGGCCTTGCGCGCAAGGCGGGGCTGGATTCCACGACTTTCAACAAATCCAAGCGGTCTTCCGGCAATGGCCGACTGCGCTGGCCCTCCACCGAGTCAATTTCCAAGATCCTTGAGGCCACCGGCGCGAGCCTTGAGGAATTTCTCGGCATGGTCCGCGAGGTGCGGCGGGATCCGACGCGCACCATTCCCCTCATCGGCCTCGCCCAGGCTGGGGCCGGGGGCTATTTCGGCGATGCGGGCTTTCCCGTGGGCTCGGGCTGGGACGAGGTGGTCTTTCCCCACATCGGCAGCGACCATGCCTATGCGCTGGAGATCTCCGGCGAGTCCATGTTGCCGGTCTATCGCGATGGGGACATTGTGATCGTCGATCCCGAGGCCGCTGTGCGCAGGGGTGATCGGGTGGTGGTGAAGACCCTTGAGGGCGAGGTGCTTGCCAAGGAACTGAAGCGCCAGACGGCGAAGACCGTCGAGCTGAAATCCCTGAACCCCGAGCATGAGGACCGCACCTTCCCCATGGATCAGGTGGCCTGGATCGCGCGCATTCTCTGGTCGAGCCAGTAAGATTCACTCGCCATAGACGAGCAGCCATAATCCGCGCGCCACATAGAGCGCGCTGAAAAAGATGATGATTGTCTTCGTATATTTGCGGAAGTTGGCGTCGGTCATTTTGTGAAGGACGATGGGCGCCAGCGATGTGCCCGCAATCGCCGTCGTCATGAAGCACGCCCAGGCCCAGATCGGGATCTCCGCCACCGCCTCGGTTGCGAAGGCGCCGAAGTAGAAAATGCGCACCACCTGCGAGAAGAGTTGGGTGACGGCCTTGGTGGCCACCACGGTTTTGCGGTCGAGCGGGCTCGTCTGAAAAAATACGTCAAGAATATTGCCAGCCTGGCCAAAAGTAAGTTGCAAGGCCATCACGAATGCGCCGCAGAAATAGGCGGCGCGAGGCCGCGTGACGTCGGGCGTCAGGGACTTTGGCAAGGCGAAGGCGGCGAAGGGCATGAGGCCTATGCCGAGGTACACCATGGGCTTGGTGGGCACGAAGCTGACAAAGCGCATGGCCCCATAAGCCAGCAGCGAGCCCAGAATATATTTCCAGGTCAGGGACCAGTTCACATGATGGCGCCAGAGCCAGCCACGCCAACTGCCTGAAACGATCTGCACCGATGCGAAGACCACGAGCGAGGAGGCGACGGGCAGGAAGAGCAGCAGGGCGGCCAGCATGATCTGCCCGCCAGCCATGCCGAAAATGCCGGACACAAAGGAGCTGAACAGTCCAACTGCGGAGATGAAGATCAGAACGCCTGTGGTCATTCCGGCGGTCAGTTCTTGCGCGTTGCGAGGAAGGCTTCGTGCTGGCGCGCCAGATCGCCGCTGAGGGCTTCGGCGATGAGCGTACGGGTCTCCGAAACCCCATAGAGCGCCACGAAGGAACCGAAGCGCGGCCCCCGGTTCTCTCCCAGCAGCACGCGATAGAGCATGTTGAACCAGTCGTTCGAAACGCCCGGTCGCTCGGGCGTCGCGCCCTTGGCCTTCATGTCCTGATAGCGCGGGATGGGTCGGGCCACATCATAGAGCGCGGTCTGGATGTCCTCCGCCGTGGCGCCAGCCGGCAGGCCCGCGAGCATGGCGTCGAGCTTGCGCAATGCGTCCGTCTCTACCTCGTCGGCGACGTGATAGGTCTTCGCGGGGCGCACGAAATCGCGGAAATAGGCGACCGCATAGCCCACCAGCGCGTCAAGGCGTGGATGGGTCTGCGGCGTCACGCTGGGCGCGTAGCGGCGCAGGAAGGCCCAGAGCACCTGCGGGTCCTCGCTGTTGGCCACGGCCGCCAGATTGAGCAACATGGCGAAGGAGACCTGTGTGCCCGCGCCCTCGCCTTCGCCAGGATGATGCAGCACTTCAGGCTCGGGCGGATTGCCGCCATGGATATGCCAGACCGGATTGCCCAGCCGGCCCTTCCAGTCTTGCCGTCCGTAGCCCGCGAGGAATTGCAGATATTCATCCACCGCGCGCGGGATGACGTCGAAATGCAGGCGCTTGGCCTCGCGCGGCTTCTGGAACATGAAGAGCGACAGGCTCTCTGGGCTGGCGTAGGTGAGCCATTCCTCGATGGTGAGCCCATTGCCCTTGGACTTGGAAATCTTCTGGCCCTTCTCGTCCAGAAACAGCTCGTAGTTGAAGCCTTCGGGCGGGATGCCGTCGATGGCGCGCACGATATTGCTGGAGAGCTTGACGGAGTCGATGAGGTCCTTGCCCGCCATCTCGTAATCGACATGCAGCGCATACCAGCGCATGGCCCAGTCGGGCTTCCACTGCAGCTTGCAATGGCCGCCAGTCACGGGCGTCACGAACTGTTCATTGGTGTCAGGATCGCGCCACGTAATGGTGCCAGCCTTGGCGTCCATGGCCTCCAGCGGCACCTGCATAACGACGCGGGTCACGGGATGGATGGGCAGGAAGGGCGAATAGGTGGAGGCGCGTTCGGCCCGCAGGGACGGCAGCATGATCGCCTGCACAGCCTCGAACCGCTCCAGCATATGCAGCAGCGCGGAGTCGAAGCGGCCGGACTTGTAATACTGGGTCGAGGAGGCGAACTCGTAATCGAAGCCGAAGCGATCAAGGAAGGCCCGCAGCATCGCGTTGTTGTGGTGGGCGAAGCTCTCGAACTTGCCAAAGGGATCGGGGATCTCGGTGAGCGGCTTGCCCAGATGCGGGATCAGCAGCTCCTTGTTGGGGATGTTGTCGGGGACCTTGCGCAGCCCGTCCATATCGTCCGAGAAGGCGAGCAGGCGCGTGGCGATGCGCCCCTCCGTCAGGATCTCGAAAGCATGGCGCACCATGTTGGTGCGCGCCACCTCGCCGAAGGTGCCGATATGGGGTAGGCCCGAGGGGCCATAGCCCGTCTGGAAGAGCACTTCCTTTTGGCCGGTTTTTTCCACGCGGGCGACGAGTTTGCGCGCCTCCTCGAAGGGCCATGCGGCCGAGGTGAGCGCAGCGTCGTGAAGCGAAGGAAGCCCGGAGGCCGCAGGGGCGGCGTTAGTCATTTCAAATCCTTGTGGAGGCGCGCGGCGGGCCGTCAAAGGACCGTCGGAACGGCGGCACCCTAGGCAGGGCGGCGCCCAAGGTCAACCAATCCGGCCGCTCCGCAACGAACTACGCGCCAGTCCATGGGTGGTCTTGGCCCAGTGATGGGGTCGCCGGAAGAGATCGACCATAGCCAGGACGGCGGCGAGGCCCAGCAGGGCGTTATAGGCTGGCAGCAGCGGGAGCAGCTTCAGCAGTCTGGAGAGATTGCGCCGTCGCGCCCCGATCATCATGGGCGCCACCATGACAAGCCCGCCCAGAATGGCGATCACGCACCACAGGGCGCTGGCGAGGGTCTCCAGCAAAGCCGCAGGCGAAAAGAGAGAGCCCCAGACGGCATCATGAATGAACAGAGCTGCATAGAGCGGCCCCACCAAGGGCCCCAGCACGCCGCCAGCCAGCATGGCGACCAGAGCGGCGGCGCGTGCGAAGCCCAGCTCCCTCGCAAGACGGCGGGGCTGACGCACATGCACGATGAGCGTCTGCATCCAGCCCTTCATCCAGCGACGGCGCTGGGCGAGCCAAGCGCCGAAATTCGCAGGCGCCTCCTCCCATGTCGGCGTATCGAGGGTCGCGACGCAATAGCCCATGCGAGCGAGGCGCACGCCCATATCCGCATCTTCCGTGACGTTCCAGGCGTCCCATCCTTGCAAGGCCCGTAAGGCTTCCACAGGGAAATGATTGGAGGTGCCGCCGAGCGGAATCGGCAGTCCCAGCCGCGCGAGGCCGGGGTCCAGCACCTCGAAGAGGGAGGCGTAGTCGAGGGCGAAGAGGCCCGTCAGCCAGCTATCGCGGGCGTTGTCGATGGCGAGCGGACATTGCAGGCAGCCAAGGCTTTGCGGCGCCTGTGCGAAGGCTGCGGCGGCACGGCGCAACTGCTGGGGATCGGGGTCGTCTTCCGCGTCATAGACAGTCAGCAATTCACCGCGCGCGCAGGCGAGGCCGATGTTGAGGGCGCGCGGCTTGGTGCGCGGCTGGCCCGGCGGCGCGATCACGATGTCATGGATCGGCCTCGGCGCCAGCCGCTCGATGGCCTCGCGCGTTTCATGGTCATCCGCCTCGATCAGCAGTTTGATCTCGAGCTTGGCGCGGGGATAGTCGAGCCGGTCCAGCGCATCGAGCAGGCGCCCCACGACCCGCGCCTCCTTGTAGAGGGGAACGAGGATCGTATAGCGCGGCAGCTCATGGTCGGGCAGGTCTGGCGCCTGCGCCTGCGTGCGCAGGCTGCCGGCGATGGTCGCCAGCAGGCGCATGAAAATGGCGCCGCAGAGCACGACGCAGACGAGGCTGCTGACCAGCAGCCAGGCGAGCCCGCCCGTCACAAAGCCTGCGCCCGCCATGGCCCATGCGACCGCCAGCGCGGCGGCGACCCGTCGCGAGGGAACCTGCTCCGCCGTCAGGCTGGGATCCGCGCGGCCAAGGTCATGACTCGCGCGCTCGGCGATGGTCGCGCCGCAGGCGGCCCGCACCCAGAGCGCGAAACGGCCGGGCGTGGTGATGACCATAGATTTGCCGGTGGGCAGTTTCCGGTTGCCCTTGAGGCCCAGCAGGCCCAGCAGCGCCTGTCCCTTGGGCGCGATCACTGGGGTTCCCGAGGCGGCATGGGCGATCCCCGCCCGCAGGGCTGAGGGGTCGGCCAGGGCTGGTCCCAATAATTCCTTGGGATCCCAGACGAAGGGCAGGTTCAGAGCCTGCGCGAGACAGCGATAATAATCCTCAGGCCCCACAATCTCCTCCGCCAGCAGGACTTCGTGGGCCGCTACGCCTTGCCGTCGCGCCTTGGCGGCTATTTTCACAAGAAGCTCAGGCGACAGTCCGAGGGGCTTCAAAATGGCTAGATCGGCGGGCAGCGCCGGGACCTTGGGGTAGCTTGCGTCGCGGGGCGCAGCATGCGACCACCGAGGCGGTGGCGGCATGCGGGGCCTGAGGGCCGGTCTGAACGCAAGGGACATGAACGCCAACACGCGCGAGTGAGCACAGAACCAATGATTGAGCTTAAGTCGACGGCTTGCAGCTTGACCAGAGCAAAAATGCGCCTCCTGCGTGTTTTCGCGGCGACCCTCGCCCTTTGCGCCGCCAGCCTCGCCGTGGCCGCCGATGGGGTCGCCATTCCCAATTTCTGGGATCCGCAACACCGCATCGACCGTCCCGAGACCTCCGCCATCCGCGTGATCCGCTTCGTGACGGAGGATGACTATCCCCCCTTCGGCTTCGCCCTGCCGGATGGGAGCCTCAGCGGCTTCAATGTGGATCTCGCCCGCGCGCTCTGCGAGGAGCTGCGCGTGCAATGCACGGTGCAGGCCCGGCGCTGGGACACCATATTCGAGACCATCGAACAGAGCCGCGCCGATGCGGCCATCGCCTCCATCGCCATGACGTCAGCCAATCGCGCGCGGGTTGAGTTCACCTCGCCCTATTACAAGACGCCCGGGCGCTTCGTGGCGCGCGCTGCGGTGGCTCTGCCCGATCTGAGCCCTGAGGCGCTTGCGGGCAAGACCGTGGGCGTTGTCGGCCGTTCCGCCCATGAGGCCTATCTGCGGGCCTTTTTCCCGCGCGTCAGTTTGCGCGCCTATGACAATGCTCAGGCGCTGCGGTCTGCGCTCAAGCGCAATGAGATCGAGATCGCCTTTGGCGATGGGGTGGCTTTCGTGCTCTGGCTCAATGGCACGGACGCCAGCGGGTGCTGCGCCTTTCGCGGCGGCCCCTATACGGAGTCCCGGTTCTTTGGCGATGGCGTGGGAATCGCTCTGCGCAAGGACAATCAGGCGATGAAGCGGGCGCTTGATTATGCGCTCAAACGCGTTTCGGAACGCGGCGTCTATGCGGATCTTTATCTGAAATATTTTCCCGTTGGCTTTTACTGAACGGCTAGAGCCACTTCTTGATTTCCTTCAGCGCCACATCGTCTTCGCCGATGTTCAGCGGGCCGATGAAGCGCATCTGCCTGTCCATGAGATAGACGATGGCGCTGTGGTCCATGCTGTATTCACCATTGGCGGCGGGGTTCTTGCGCGCATAGACCCGATAGGCCTTCAGCATGGGTTCAAGCGCAGCGCGATCCCCTGACAGGCCGATGATGCGCTTGTCGAAACTGCTCAGATAATCCTTCAGCACCTCTGGCGTGTCGCGTTCGGGATCGACCGAGACGAAGACACCCTTGATCTTGGCGCCCTCGCCCAGTTTGCGGAAGAGTTCGGAGACTTCGAACAGGGTCGTCGGGCAGACGTCAGGGCAGTGGGTATAGCCAAAGAACAGCACCACCACCTGGCCCTTGAGGTCGGCGTCGCTGACGCTCTTGCCGTCCGATCCCGTCAGGCGAAAGGGGGCGCCGATGGCGGAGGGCGGCGGCGCGCCGGGGCCGGAGAAGGTCAGCCAGGCGGCGACCGAAACAAGCGCCAGGCCAAAGGTCAGCACCAGGGCAGGCAACAGAATGCGGGGGGAAGGGGTCATCAAGGATCCGGTCAGAAACAGCCCTGGGCGAAAGCGATCATGTCGAAGTAGATCTCAGATCCGAAGCGCAGCCAGAAAAGCCCCCCCGCCAGCGCCAGCAAGGCGAAGCCGAGGCCCGCGATCTTGAGCGCGCGACGGGTGTCGGGCGCCATGGGCTGGTTTTGCGAGGTCTCGATGGTGGTCATGGCCTGATCGCCGGTTGTCTGCGCTATCCATACACCAAAACGGCGCGCCCCGCACCTGTCAGCTTTTGACGGGGCTCGACCAGCGCACCGCCATGGCCGCCACGATGGTGAACCCCAGGGAGACCACGATGAACGCGAAGGGGAGGCTCAGATAGCCGTGGTCGATCATCGGGCCGACAATCACAGGCACAACCACGATGCCCAGATCAAGGCCGGAATAGACGAGGCCGAAGACCTTGCCCGTGGCGTTGGCTGGCGCCGCAGCGCGCACCAGCATGTCGCGCGCGGGCAGAATGACGCCGGCCCCGAAGCCCGCCACGCAGCCCATGGCGATCAACGGGATCAGCGACATCGACACAAAACCCACCATGAGGATGGCGGCGGCGGCGAGCGCGAGGCCCAGACCTATGATCCCATCGTAATTCTTCCAGCGATCCGCAATCCAGCCGCCCGCGAAGGCGCCTATGGCGTTCGAGCCGAAATAGGCCGTGGTGAAGGCGGAGGCGGCGGTCAGGCTCACGCCCTGCACCTGCGGAAGCAGGGTCGGCATATAGGTCTGCACCGCGCCCAGAGCCAAGGAGATCAGGGTGAAAAAGAGGAAGGCCATGAGGATGGGCTTCGAGACCAGGGCGGTGACGTCTGGCAACAGGGAGCCATCCTCGGCGCGCTTTTGTTGCGTGCGGGGCAGTTCGAGGTCCTGCCGGTCGAGCAGCAGCAGCAGGGCTCCGATGAGGCCGCCCGCGCCCATGATGATCAACGCCGCCCGCCAGCCGATCTGCTCGGCGAGCAGCACCATGGTCACAGGCGGAACGGCCCAGCCAAGGCTGCCCATGACCGTATGGACGCTATAGCCGCGTGCGATGAGATGCGGCGAGATCCGCAGGCTGAGCACGGAATAATCCGCAGGGTGATAGACGCAGTTGCCAAGTCCCGCCATCACCGCCAGCGGCAGGAACATCCAGTAACTTGGCGCAAGGCCCATCAGCAGCGTCGCGCCAGACAGCAAGGCGACGCCCATCGGCAGCACATATTGCGGACCAAATCGGTCCACCGCAAAACCGGCGGCCACCTGCGCCAGCCCCGACACCGCGAAAAACAGCGTCATCACCAGCCCAAGCTCAGTATAGGTGACGCCAAGGCTTTCCCGCATCAGCGGAAACAGGGGCGGCAGGACCACCTGATAAAAATGGCTTGTGAAATGGGCGGCCCCCACCACCGAGATGATGCGCAGATCGCGGCGCGGCAGTTGGTCGAGGGCGAGGTCGCTCATGTGCGGAAATGCTTCGAGAGCTTCAGGCCCTGCGCCTGATAGTTGGAGCCCAGCCCCGCGCCATAGAGGCTGGCGGGCGTCTCCGCCATGCGCTCGTAGACCAGGCGCCCGATGATCTGCCCATCTTCCAGAATGAAGGGCACGTCATGGGAGCGCACCTCCAGCACCGCCCGCGCGCCAAGGCCCCCGGCCTCCGCCGCGCCAAAGCCCGGGTCGAAGAAGCCCGCGTAATGGACGCGGAACTCGCCCACCAGCGGATCAAAGGGCGTCATCTCCGCCGCATGGTCCGGGGGCACGCGCACGGCCTCCTTGGAGGCCAGAATGTAGAATTCGCCGGGGTCGAGGATCAGGCCGCTGGTCCGCCCCGGTCGCTCCTCGGCATAGACCGGCTCCCAGAAATGCTTGGGATCGCAGGCGCCGACCTTGTCGACGTCGATCAGGCCTGTGTGATGCTTGGCGCGATAGCCCAGGATGGAATCAGAGCCAAAGCCCGCCAGATCGATGGAGACCGCGACGCCATTGTGGAAGGAGGGGTCGGCGCTGGTGACGATGGGCTCGCGCGCATGCAGGGCGCGGTGGCCCGCGTCGTCCAGCACCGCGCCGCCATTGCGAAAGCGCATCTGCGAGAGGCGTGAGCCCTGGCGGGCGAGGATGGGGAAGGTTTTCGGGGAAATCTCCGCGAAGAGCGGCCCCTTGTAGCCCGCGCTCACCGTATCGAAGGAGCGGGTGCGGTCGGTGATGACGCGGGTGAAGACGTCGATGCGCCCGGTGGAGCTTTTAGGGTTGGCGGCGGCGCTCAGCGTCTCGGGGAGGTTCAGGCCCTCCATGAGTTCGGCCACATAGACGCAATTGGTCTCCAGCACCGCGCCGTGGGTCAGGTCGATCTCGTGGAGCTTCAGATCCTCCACCCGCTCCATGACCGTGGCGGCGCCCGGCAGGAAGCTGGCGCGCATGCGCCAGGCCCGCGCGCCCAGCCGCAGGTCGAGGCTGGCGGGCTGGATCTGACCCGTGGCGAAGGGGGCCGCATGGGTGATGAGCCCGGCCTCAGCCATGGCCGCGATCTGCCGGGCGGCGAGAATGCCGCTGCCCTGCAACCAGGGGGCGGGGGGTTTCAAGTCGGTGGACACTGGCACTGATCCTCGAACGCGCGGCGACGCCTCCCTTTCCCTAGCGCATCGTCCGGCATAGCTCAATTGACGTGGGGCGGATCGGGTCTTACGGTCCACCGCTTCTGTGGTCATTTGAGCCGGCTGGCTTGCCCTCCACATAAAAAAAGGGGCTAAAAGGCCGGGCTGGCTCCTTGGCCCGACCTTTCAAGCCTCCTGGCCGCGCCGCCCCTTTCGGGCTTGCCGGCGTCTGAAGAAGAGGAATGAAGATGTCGAGCGCTGAAAATACCCCTGCCAAAACCCCCAAGCCCATGAACAAGCTGCGCCAGGCCACCCGGCTCGTGCATGGCGGGACCTTGCGCTCCCAGTTCGGCGAGACCTCCGAGGCCATGTTCCTGACCCAGGGCTATGTTTATCCGGACATGGAGACCGCAGAGGCGCGGTTTAAGGGAGAGTCCGCAGGCTTCATCTATTCGCGCTTCTCCAATCCCACCGTCGCCATGTTCGAAGAGCGTATGGCGCTTCTGGAGGGCGCCGAAGCCGCCCGCGCCACCGCCAGCGGCATGGCTGCGGTGACCGCCGCCATGCTGGGCCAGCTGAAGGCGGGCGATCATGTGGTGGCGGCCAAGGCCCTGTTCGGCTCCTGTCGCTATATAGTCGAGGAATTGTTGCCGCGCTTTGGCGTGCCCTCCACCCTGGTGGACGGGACGGACCTCGACCAATGGCGCGCCGCCATGCGGCCCAACACGAAGGTCTGCTTCCTGGAGAGCCCCACCAATCCGCAGCTCGAAATCATCGACATTGCGGCGGTGGCCGAAATCGCCCATGCGGGCGGGGCGAATCTGGTGGTCGACAATGTCTTCGCCACGCCGCTCTTGCAGAGCCCCTTTGAGCTTGGCGCCGATTGCGTCGTTTATTCCACAACCAAAAACATCGATGGGCAGGGGCGGTGTCTGGGAGGAATGATTCTCGCCTCCAACGAGTTCATCCAGACCCATGTGCATAACTTCCTGCGCCAGACCGGGCCCGCTCTTTCGCCCTTCAACGCCTGGGTGATGCTGAAGGGGCTGGAGACACTGCCCGTGCGCCTCATGCAGCAGCAGCGCAACGCCGCCGCCGTCGCCGATTATCTGGCTTCGCGGCCGGAGATCGCTCGCGTGCTCTATCCCAGCCGCAAGGACCATCCCCAGCACGAACTGGCCATGCGCCAGATGACGGGCGGCGGCTCGGTGCTCGCCTTCGACGTGAAGGGCGGCAAGGAGGGGGCCTTCGCCTTCTCCAACGCCCTGTCGGTGGTGAAGATCTCCAACAATCTGGGCGACGCCAAGAGCCTCATCACCCACCCCGCCACCACCACCCATCAGCGCATCGGGCCGGAGGCCCGCGCCGAATCAGGGATTGGCGACGGCATGTTGCGCCTGTCTTGCGGGCTCGAGGATATCGACGATCTGATCGAGGATGTGGCGGCGGGCTGCGACGCCATCAAATGATCGTTAGGCCTTCGGCCATTCTTTCAGCAGCGTGCTCTGGTCGTCGCTGAAGAGGTCGCCGATCTCCTCCTCCGGACTGTAGCCCCGCGCCTCGAAGAAGGCGCGGGCGGTGTCCGTGGTGGTCAGGCTCATGCGGTCGGCGTGCTGCGCCCGGGCGTGACGCTCCATCTGGTCGAGCAGGGTGCTGGTGACGCCGCGAAAGCGGAATTCCGGCGTCACATAGGCCAACAGCACCTCGCCATAATCGGTGACGACCCCAACCCCCGCCAGGGCGCCGTCGATCTCGGCCAGAAAGCAGGTGGTGCCCGGCGTGGTGATCCAGACCAGCATGTTCTCCGGCGTCTTGTTGCAGAGCCAGCCCTCCAGCGTGAGGGGATCGCCTCCATGGTCAAGCTTGCAAAGCTCAAGGATTGAGCGGCGCACCAGGGCGCAAGCGGGCTCGGCGTCCGCCGCTTGCGCCTTGCGCAGCGCAATCCCGTATTTATTCGCCATCTCATCCATATTTATTTTTCCCCTGTCACCGCGCGGGGGGAAATTGACGCGGCGGCGGTCCTGAGGCAAGAGGACTCCGCTCTACTCCTCATCTGCCGAAACGCAGCCATGTATCAATCCCTGACCGATCACATCGAAATCACTGTCGAGCCGGAGTTCCAGGAGGATCGCTCCGACCCGTCGAGCGGCCGCTATTTCTGGTCCTATACGATCGAGATTGCGAATCGCGGGTCACGCACCGTGCAGCTTGTGTCGCGCCACTGGCGCATCACGGACTCCAACGGCAAATTGAATGAGGTTCGCGGCGCTGGCGTCGTCGGCGAGCAGCCGATCCTGCGCGAGGGCGAGAGCTTCCGCTACACCTCCGGTTGTCCGCTGCCCACGCCTTCGGGCTTCATGGGCGGCAGCTATCGCATGGTGGATGAGACTGGCGGCAGCTTCGATGTGGAGATTCCCACCTTCTCCCTCGACAGCCCCCATATCCGGCGTGTCCTGAACTGAGGGGTCTTGCATGACCACCCAGCGGCTCGAAGCGGCGATCCAGCTCCTCGAGCGGCTGGTCGCTTTCGACACGGAAAGTTCGAAATCCAACCTCGACCTCGTCGCCGCTGTCGAGGACCATCTGCGCGGGCTCGACGTTCCCTATGTGAAGGTTCCCAACGCAGCTGGCGACAAGGCCGCGCTCTTCGCCACCATAGGGCCCATGCAGGATGGCGGCGTCGTGCTTTCAGGCCATACAGATGTGGTGCCGGTGGCCGGGCAGGTCTGGACCTCCGACCCCTTCGCCCTGCGCCGTGAGGCGGGCAAGCTCTATGGGCGCGGCGCCTGCGACATGAAGGGCTTCGACGCCCTGGCGCTGGCCATGATTCCCGAATTTCAGGCCCTGCCGCTCAAGCGGCCCATCCATATCCTGCTGAGCTATGACGAGGAGACCACTTGCCTCGGCCCGGTGGACACCATCGCTCGCTTTGGGCGCGATCTGCCCCGTCCGGGCGCGGTGATTGTGGGTGAGCCGACCCTCATGCAAGTGGCGGACGCCCACAAGTCGGTCGCGACCTATGTGACGCGGGTGCGCGGCCATGAGGCCCATTCGTCCAACCCCATGCTCGGCGCCAACGCTATCGAGGCGGCCTGTGCGCTGGTGGGCGAACTCTACCGTTTCATGGAGCAATGCGCCGCTGCGGGCGATCCGGGCGGACGTTTCATTCCGGGCCAATCCACCATCAGCGTGGGCGTGATTCAGGGTGGCACGGCGCGTAATATTCTGGCGCGGGACTGTTCCTTCAACTGGGAGTTTCGCGGCTTGCCCGGCGTGGCGCAGGATGCGGCCCTGCGCCATCTGGAGGGCGCCATCGCCCGCGAGATCCTGCCTCGCCTGCGCCGCCATGCGCCGGACGCCAACATCGAAACGACGGCCGAGGTGGAGGTGCCGGGCCTCGCGCCCGAGCCCGGCTCACCCGCCGAGGCCCTCGCCTTCAAGGCGAGCCGCCGCAACGCCACCATCGCGGTTTCCTACGCCACCGAGGCCGGGCGCTTCCAGAGCGCGGGAATCCCGACCGTCGTGTGCGGCCCCGGCAGCATCGAGCAGGCCCATCAACCCAATGAATTCCTGGAGGAAAGCCAGCTGGCCGAGGGCGTCGCCTTCATGCGGCGGCTGGCTTCGGAATTATGCTGAGCGGTTCGCCCTTGCGAAACAGGGGCGCAAGCGGGTATACAGCTATGGCCTGATGCGGGCGTAGTTCAATGGTAGAACGGAAGCTTCCCAAGCTTTCTTTTTTTCCTAAGCCATTGATTTTATTAGTAAATCTGATCTGCATAAGTGATATACCGTGATATACTAAAAAACATGTTGATGCGTCAGTCGGGTACAGGTACCAATCGAAGCCTGAATGCGGGTGTAGTTCAATGGTAGAACAGTTGCTTCCCAAGCAACATACGAGGGTTCGATTCCCTTCACCCGCTCCAGCCCTTCCAAATCCTATTCCATCCCCCAATTAGTATCGTCGCATCTCGACGCCTCATCACGGCAGATGGCAGACGAACCAGCTTCGCATCTCACTGTATGACGCACTGAGCCTGTTCAGCGGTCAATGAGGTGCTTTGCGCTGGCTGGTCGCTGAGGGCAGGGGAGTGAGCATCATGCCGCGCTGCAAGGACAACCAGCAGGGGCTCACGTAGCCCCGTGGGGCTTAGATACGTCGTGTGTCAAAGCAGCCATAATCCGATCATGGTAGGGCGAGCATCGTAAATCACAAGCTTTGCAATCATTAGCAAGTTCACTAGCTGTTACCGTGCTCTTGGCTTTAGCGGGGCGTCGAGCCATAGTGGTCGTAGGACAGCGGCTGCCAAATGGGCGAGGGAGATCTCAACCGTCAGTGGTTCGTTGCGGCACATACAGTTGTTGGCACGTCACTAGGCTCTCAATACCACTCATCGTTACATCCAGAGCGATGGACTGGCTCACGGGGAGTGGTGGCGTTGGTGTCAAGGGAGAGAAAAATGATTGCTTTGCTCAGAGGGCTTGCTGTTGTCACGATCACTGCCACTGGTGCGTTAGCTCAGGCTGCTGCGCCTGTAACTCTCAAACCAGTCGCCTTATCTGACACCCGAACAGTCGTGTATTGGGCAGCGTTGGTGCACCCCGATTGCACATTGGCTGGATCATATGCCGTCAAGGTTCGAAAAGAACCTAAAAATGGCACGGTAGAGGTTGTCGATGAGGGTGGCTTTACCAATTTCCCTGCTTCTAATCCTAGATCGAAATGCAATACACGTCAGGTTCCCCTGACGAAAATTTTCTACACATCGAAGCCTGACTTTTCTGGATCTGACGTAATTGATCTAGAGCTGTTCGATCCGATCCAGGCTAAATCAACAAAAATATCTGTAACAGTAACGGTGAAAAAATGAGAGCGCTGTCCATTTCTCTAGTTGGACTCGTTTGCATATCGCAGTCTAATGCGATGGAGCTTTCCCCAACCACTACCATTTCATCCGTCGCTATGGGCGTGAGAACTAGAATAGGATTTTCTTACGCCTTAAATCCTGATTGCTCCGTTGAAGGTCCGATAACTGTTCGGATACTTCAGTCACCGAAAAGCGGTAAATTTGAGTCATTAGATGAGGAGGGTAATAGCGCATATGCATCCACCGATCAAAAATTCCGCTGCAACCTAGAGAAACGGGCTGTCTCCAAATACTATTATACAAGCGACGATGGATTCGCCGGTAAAGACCGTTTGGTAATTGAAACGTTCTTCCCTAACGGCAACAGCCGAAAGAGAACATTTGAGATAACTGTAAAGTAGCAGTTAGGCAAATTCAGATGCTTGCTGGTCACTCAGCTCTCAGCACCACACAGCGGTATATTGAGAGTGATGGATTAGTCAGGGACACAAAGGGGAGCTGGTGTGATGCGAAATGCCGTTAGAACCTTACTGTTTACAAGTGTTCTTACATCGCAGCCCGTACTCGCTCAATCAAGTAACCAATCTACGAACGAAATTTCATTGACCTGTCGAGTTCAGGTTGTGAACAAAAATGTTTCTAATTATGGGCAAATTTATGAAACTTTTTATCGCATCAGATTTAACCCGCCACAAATTATAAATCAGGACGGTACAACAATGAGTGCTCTCATTAATGATAATGAGATAAGATGGGTACATGGTTATATAAACCGTCTTTCTGGCTCGATAACCTTAGGCGAATCGTATTCAGTGACTGGAAAATGCGAACAAGCCCCAACACACCGCAAGTTCTAAATGATTTCCGGTACATTGAGAGCGATGGGTTTGCTCAGCGGCGGGTGGTGGAGTAGGTGTAATGACTGTAGCAGCGCGACTTGTGCCTAAAATAATTTTCGTATTGTCAGCCTCTCTATTACTGCTGTGCTGTGTTGGAGGAGTGAAGTCGGTTGCCGCTGAAATTCAGCTTTCTTGTAGGACTGTCTACTCTTTTGAGAATTTGCGGCTATCAAATATGGAACGAGGAGCTAGTGGAACCTACAGAAAGATCGTTGACATTTCCATCATGGATAACAATGCGACGACGCTGGAAAATTATTTGGATTTAGGAACAAATGGGAGTTCGAGAGAGACCACAAGATATATTGTTCAGATAAATTCTAGATTTTACACCTTCAGTATTCCCTCCGGGCGTGTGTCGCCAGGATTCACATTTTATGTAGACCGTAACAGTGGGATGTTTTATCGCCAATCGGACTTTATCACAGGAGAATGGAGCTTCAAATCAAGAGAGCAAGGAGAGTGTACCAAGGCGAAAGCAAATCCAAAACTCTGATACGATGGCGAGAGGCGGTTGGTGGAGATATAATGATGAAAGCTTTACGGACCCCAGTCGCGAAGCTAAATGAAATGCATCTACGTTCTAATTTATTACAAACTGCGCGCTGTTTACTTTTTGTCTTTGCGTACTTCTGTCCAACTTTTTATCCCGATAGAGCGATAGCCGAGCAAATCAATTTAGAATGCGTTGGAACCTTGAATACGGTCTACGCTGACGGCTCGATAAGATACAGAAATTATGAGACGACGCAATACATTGAGCTGGATCTAGACGAAAAAAAACCGAGCGACAGCAAAGTTCGTCTGACTGATTTTTTAGGAATGGTATTTCAGAATAAAATCAGACATTCGCTGTGTGATAAGAATCATCCTTGCTCAAATTCATTCCAAGTGGATGATCGTCGTATTATTGGTACCCTATTGATTGATTTCCCAAGTGTTCGCAACCAACAAAGTTGGAATTTGAATTTAGATAGAGTTTCGGGTCGGGTGACTTATGGATTTCGAAACTGGAACGCAAACGGTCCCACAGACGGAAATGGATTTTCCGGTCAGTGTAGAAAGAAGATGAGAGAATTTTAGAGCGTATCATATCAAGCGCAAAAAATACGATAGCTGATGCGCCCTCACCTTTGGGACGAACAACCTTAAAAAGCCCTTATTGAGAAACACTCAATTGTCTGGAAAGTTTTCTTTGATGTATACGAGGAGCGCTGGTCCTGACAGTTGATGAGTTGCGGGGTTGGTCCGCACGAACAATCGCTCCTGTCCAGCCCAAACGGGTCGTGGTGATTTCCTGCACGAAACGTAGACTACTGATTTACCACCAATGGATACCAGTTTCCAATCTACATAAGAAAAAAATTCCTTCCCAACCCGACTGGCAATAAGATTGTTCAAGGTAAGTAAATATTTGTCGTAATTGCTGGCTAAATTTTTGATCTCTGCCTCAATTCCTGCAAGTTCACCTCGATCATTTACACCTATAAGAAGGGTTCCTCCTCCAGGAGTGTTAAGAAAGGCGGTAATTGTTCCAACAACTTCATCCTGAATATAACCCGCTTTTTTGTTTTCCCGTATTGACCATGAGAGGGTTTCTTTAAATTCGAGTGTTTTTGACTCTCTACGCTCGATCATACTCATCACTGCTTCGGCATCACTTAATGAGCCCGCAACCTCTCCAAGTGAATTAATTTTTGTGGCGATATCATTTGTAGAGACGGGATCAAGCAATCCGTCAAAGGAGAGTTCAGACAGACTTGCCTTTACCTTTTCCAATTTTTCGATTGAGCTAACAATCTCCAACTGAATCTTGATTGACGGGACTGGCAGATGAAAACTGTAATCCTCTAACTTCCCTCCATCCTTCCAAAATGAGAAAGGGAACAAATGAAGATAACGGGACCCAAACGTGCTTTTAAAAAAATGATAGAAGTAGGTTGCCGACGCAAAGTTGGAGTTAAATATAACCTTGTTTATTGAATCTGCATTATGTTTATGGAAGCGGTCAAAAGCGAAGTTAGATATTTTTCTTCTATGAATATTTAACTCATTTTCGTCCTTCCATACATTACCCCACGAGAAAAAAAGGCTATGCGTATTTGCCGCATCACTAGTAGTTTCGTCCCCCACGCTATCTAAATTTAGAAGGCTAGAAAACGGACATTCATCATACTCCGCAAGCTTCCCAGTTCTCTCTTGCAACCAATTCCGGGCTTCGAGACGATTAGATTCATACAATCGCGTATTCTCATAATCAGGGTAACCCAAAAATTGCAGACGATTAAAAAAAAGACCATCTTTGATCGACGCGTCTTCAATATAACAATCTGTGTCTGAAAAAAAATCAACAAATGAGGTGTCGCCATCAATCATCTTGACGAAGACCGAACTAGACTCACCTTTCCTCAAATTGATAAAATAGATACCGTCTTTGTAATCACTCAGATGATTCCAATCTGAAATTTCCTCATTTTCTGGTGACAGGAGAGGCAGTTTTTCTGTTGGAAAAATAAAGAAAATTTGATGGATATAAAAACCTTCATTTTCTAATGTTTCATTAAATCGATCCTTATAGACGTTCAGTCTGTTTTTATCCACAGCAATAAGAACGAAGTCATTGTCACCTATGTTCGAAAGAAAAGATTTCACATCTTTTTTGAAGGCATCCAACGCCTGCCACTCATTGAAATCCCCGCAAAATAGAATGTTGCTCTGGTTCAACTCCGATTTTTCAATTTGGCAGTAAAAATCTGTCACTTGAGTGCTGTTGAATACATTAAAAATTCCGTGGGTGCCGGTACAGCTCCTACAAATTTTCTGAATATTAAACTGGTCGCAATACGATTTGATGAAATTGCATACCACGGTAGCCATTAATGAAGATAGACGCGTGTAATGTATGCGGGCACGGGCGTCATGGGCACCTATCGGTTCTAGGCTCTCAAACTGTACGCCATCCGGAAGCGCGAGATACTCGGTGGTGATCTCATGTACAAACTGAATGTCATCGATCATAAACGCCCCACGGATATCATCATTGTTTCACCTTACCCAATAATATTACGAGTAAGCTTTACTTCCAAATGTAAAATCGCTATTACAATCTAGCGCGTCAAAGGAAATAATCTATGAGCTGGAAGCCTATTGAACCTACAAGCCCAAAGACCGATATCGATGACAAGTTCATATCTTTCTCAGGGGGGAAGGTGAATTTTAGCACGGAGTTTCTTTACCAGAATAAATTGCAAGAAAGCAGCTATGTTATGCTTTTCGTTGATGAGGAAGCATTCAAATTGGGATTTGCATTTTTACAGGACAAAGTTGACGAGAAATCCCTTAAGCTAAACTGGAAAAACGGTATCGCAAAAACAGCCAGAATTGGAGATGAGACCCTACGGAAAATCGGATTTGTTTCGGATATAATAAAGAGACCAAATCCAAAGGAAAGGAGGTTTTTGCCGAAGCTTGAGAAGTTAAATGGATCAAAAATATGGGTAATATCTCTTGTGCCTGACTTCCAATTTAAGGTCAGGAGAAATGACATTGGTCTGATTTCGAGTGAATCGACGGGGATCTATAGATATCTTAAAGATGGCGCAGTAGTTTACATCGGTAAGGGGTCGATAAAAAGACGCGCACAAGAAGCTCAGCGAAGCGATTGGAATTTTGATACAATCGAATATGCTAAAATCTCCACTGACGACCCTAACTCGCTGCATAGTGAGCAATTTAAATGGGAGCGATACTTCATTTTGAAATTTAAAGATGAAAATAACAATCAACGCCCCATTTATAATCGGAACGATGGTGTTTCAGGGAGTTAGGACGAGCAACCATCGATTTCTGTTCAGCGCGTTGCAAAAGTTATTACGTATGTTGGATCCTGCGGTCACTTGGCTATCTACCAAAGCTAAGCTAACTTTAGCAGAGCCTTGAACCAACATCCCGAATCGAAAATCGCCATGCCCTCCCAACTCTCCACAGCGGCATCAATCCTCAGTCGAGGGGTCTTTGACGGTCTCACCTCGTTTGA
>CANGTC010000021.1 GCA_947456505.1 Beijerinckiaceae bacterium | reverse complement strand
ATATCGGCGCCTTCGAGGGCAAGCGTCAGTGGGGCGATCTCTATTCGCTGCTGTTCTTCGGCGTCTTCGCCTGGACCATGAAGCACTTCAAATGGCCGCGTCCTCCGCTGGTCCTGGGCTTCATCCTGGGCGGCATTCTCGAGCGTTACATGTTCATCTCCATTCAGCGCTACGGCGTCTCGTGGATGTGGCGTCCGCTCGTGGTGGTGATGTTCGTGATGGCCCTGCTATCGCTTCTGCGTCCCTTCCTGCAGGACGTGAAGGCCCATGGCGGCTTGAAGGGCATGCTCTCGGACTTCCACGCGCCGAAGTTCTCCTGGTCCCAGTTGTTCCCCGCTTTCATGCTCGTGATCTTCACGGTCATGCTGGCTGAGGCGCTGACCTGGAACTTCTACGCCAGGATCATTCCGATGATCGTGGGCGGCGGTGCGATCCTGTTCTGCACCCTCTCGCTGCTGAACGACCTTCTCAAGGGCGACGTGCACAAGGCGCGTTCGGCCGAGATGGCCCGCAAGGGTGAGACCGAAGAAAAGATGCATATGGATATCGGCAGCAACATCACCCATCTGCCGACCTCCACCATCGTTCTGCGCGGCGTCATCTTCTTCGGTTGGATGGTGTTGTTCCTGATCTCGATGGCTTTGATCGGCCTCATTCCTACGGTTCCGATCTTCGTCATCGCTTTCATGCGCGTCGAGGCGAAGGAGCCGTGGACCATCACGCTGCCCATGGCCATCTTCATGACCATCTTCATCTACTTCCTTTTCGACTGGCTGCTGGCCATCCCGTGGCCGGGCTCTTTCCTCGGCGACGTCTGGCCGTTCTGGAAAGAACATATGCCGAGCGCCTGAGGGCAGGGAAAAAGAGGGCCGTCGCAGCAATGCGGCGGCCCTTTTTCTTTGGGCTGCCCTGTGCCGGCTCAGTCAACAAAAAGGCCGGATCGCCCTTGGCGTCCGGCCTCCGTAAAATGATCCAGTTGGATCGCAGGCGCTCAGAGGGCGCCGCCAGCCAACCAGTTTGCTCCGCGCTTATAGAGCGCCTCCACAGCAGCGCCCTTGAGGCCCGGCATGTCCATCTTGATCTTGTAGCCGATCTGGGACTGGAGATAGGCGAGATGGCGATAGCCTTCAGGGAAGCTCATGAGCAGGGTCTGATCGAGCTCCACCTTGCCTGCGGGATCCACGGGGTCCATGCGATCCTTTTCATAAATGGGCTGGCGGAGCACGAAGCCCCATTTGCCGTTCCGGCGTTCGATGAAGTCATAGAAACGCCCGGTGCAGACCACGTCCACCAACACATCATGCACGCGGGCGCGCTGGCTGATGGTCATCTTGGTCTGGGAAACCGCGCGATCCCCGGCCAGATCTATGGAATTGCCGCCAAGAAAATGGAGGATGGAAACGCCCTTGGCCCAGCCTTCCTTGCTCATGGCGATGAATTCATCCGCAGTGCCCTGGGTCCAGGTCGCCTGCATGACCCCGTCGTCGTGCCAGACCGTGCGGAAGCGATCCCAATGGCCGGCGTCACGCCAGACGACCCAGTTATCCACCAATTGCTTGATGGTGAGGCGGTCGAGAAGCTCTTGATCCATGTGGGACTCCCTGTCTGTCGGATGGCTTTATCGCAGTTTCAAGCAAGGTGGATAGCAGTTTTGGCCCAGAAAAAGGTCTTGGAGGCCAAAACCGAACGCCTTCGCCTTCATTTGAAGTGAGGGCCTTCTAGCCGAGACGGCGCTGCTTGCCAATGCACGGATTATGCTCTATCTTCTTCTCAAGATTATGTTGAATGTCTTTTTTTGTCGAAGCCAGGGGGCCTTATCCCATGGATCCTGTTTATTCATTTGTGCTGCCTATTTTCAATGAAGAAGCCGTTCTGCCCTTCCTTTTCGAACGCCTTGAAGCTGCTATTGACGCCCTCGATGGGCCGAGCGAGGTGATTTTCGTCGATGATGGAAGCGCTGACGGTTCGGCCGCACTGCTGATGCAGCGCGCGACCAAAGACTCCCGTTTCCGTTACATTGGCCTCTCCCGCAATTTCGGTCAACAGATCGCCATGACCGCCGGGCTGGATGCCGCCAGTGGACAGGCCATCATATTGATGGATGGAGATCTGCAGGATCCCCCGGAGCTCATTTTCCAGATGGTGGACAAGTGGCGCGAAGGCTTCGATGTGGTCTACGCCCAGCGCAAATCCCGTGCGGGAGAGAGCCAATTCAAACTGATGACCGCAAGCCTCTTCTATAAAATGATGAGCAAACTCGCGGCCATCGATCTACCTCGCAATGTCGGCGATTTCCGACTCATTGACCGCAAGGCCTTGGAAGCCTTTCGCAGCATGCGCGAGCAAGATCGCTTCGTGCGAGGCATGTTCACCTGGGTTGGCTTTCGTCAGACAGCGATTGAATTCGAGCGCGCGGAAAGGGCGGCTGGTGAGACGAAATGGCCGGTCGGGAAGTTGGTGCGGCTCGCCGTCAGCGGGCTTGTCAGCTTTTCAGACGCGCCCTTGCGGCTGGCGCTTTGGCTTGGCCTGTTTGTCTCCACCACTGCGATTATCTATGGCATTTATGTTTTTATCGATCGTCTTCTGGCGCAACAATATGTCGCCGGCTGGGCCTCGACCATGTTCGTCGTCGCGTTTCTCGGCGGCGCCAATATGATGCTGACGGGGATCATGGGCCTCTATGTTGGTCGCATTTACAGCGAGGTGAAGCGGCGCCCGCTCTATATCGTCGCTCGTTCGCGAGGTTTTGAAAGGGCGCGTCCCATAGCTGATGAGGCGCGCGCGCCATCCCATGTCGGTCCCCTGAGCGGCGCTCTATGAGCAACTCACGGAAGGCGGTCCAGGCGCCACTCATCAGCCGCGTCGTCATGGACTGGCGGGTGGCGCCGCTCATCATCGCCGTCACCATGGCGCAGCAGATGCTTGGGCACCAGAATTGCGACAACAGTTGGCTTTTCACGGTGGCGGAGCGTTTGCTCGATGGCGGCAAACCCTATGTCGATATTATAGAAACCAACCCGCCTGCATCCTTCCTGATCTATCTGCCGGGAGTTGCGCTCGCGCGATTTTTGGGGCTCCCGGTTGAATTTGTGGTTAGCGCCAGCGTCTTTGTCTTCGGCCTGTTGGTCATTCTTTTTGCGGGGATGATTTTGCGCCGCGCTGATCTTTTGAAGCCAGAGCAAGCGGGCCTGTTGCTTAATCTCGCCTGCGTCGGCCTGATCTTCATGGCGGGGTTGTCTTTCGCCGAACGTGAGCATCTCGCCGCCCTAGGCGTCCTGCCCTTGCTGGCGGTTTACGCCGCGCGCGCACATGGCGCTCCCATCAGGCCTCGTGATGCGCTCGCAGCCGGTCTTATTGGTGGGCTAGTCATCGTCATCAAGCCACATTTCGCTCTCGCAGCCCTATGTCCGCTCCTTGCAGTCCTCCCGTTGAGAGGCTCGCTGCGGCCAGCCTTTTGTCTGGAGAACTGGGCGATCATCGGTCTCTGCCTCGCCTATGTGGCGCTGGTGGGGTGGCGCTATCCCGCCTTCTTCACCATCATGCCGATGCTGATTGACGCCTATGTCGCCATCAAGAGGCCCTTGATGGATGTTGCCGGGGAGGCCTGGTTCCTGCTCAATATCCTCATTATTGGCAGCGTGTTGGCTGTGGGCCGAAAGGCCTGCCTGCAGGTCATGATCGCGCTGCCGCTCTGCGCCTCCCTGGGTTTCATGGGCGCATATCTCATTCAGATGAAAGGCTTCGTGAACCACGGGCTTCCTGGGGTCTCCATGGCGTTGTTGGCGGCCGGCGCGCTCGCGGCGCCCGCCCTTGTGGACTTGCGCCTTAGCGGCGGCGA
Source organism: Beijerinckiaceae bacterium (assembly GCA_947456505.1). Lineage (GTDB taxonomy): Bacteria > Pseudomonadota > Alphaproteobacteria > Rhizobiales > Beijerinckiaceae > Terripilifer. The sequence continues at coordinate 30,264 of CANGTC010000021.1, read as the reverse complement.
CACGCTTCTATGGCGCTCCATGCGCAGATTCGTCCTCTTTGGTCTTTTGCCCATGTTCGTCGGCGCGCCAATCCTGTTCGGCGCGATGCTGCAATTTGTTGACTGGGAGGAACACAGGGGTTTGCTTCCAGCGGTCCAGCGACTTGCGCCCGCCCGGCCGCGCATCATTTCCGTCTCCGGCCAGTTGGACGTCGGCTTTCCGGTGGTGCGTCGTGCTCATGGCGTTTGGCTGGGGAGTTCCCATAGTCTGTGGCTCACCATCGCCTCGTTGACGCTCATCAAGGCGGGTGTCGGTGATGACGCCTATCGGGAACGTCTGTCAGGCTATATCGACCAGGATGCGCGCATCTTCCGCGAAGATGTTCGCACTGGGCGACCTGATGTGATCCTTGTTGATGATGACGAGCGCACCGTCAGGGCAATAGGGCATCCAGACATTGTAGCGGCGCTCGCAGATTATGCGCCACGCGAAACGGTCGGCGAGATAACCCTATGGATGCGCAAGCCCTAACGTTCCCTCCACGGACAGCCGCTCTCCTACAGAGCGATGGCCACCCTTTCTTCGAGGCCCGGCGCGCGCGCCTGCAATTCCGGGATGATCAGGGTCTCGAAAATGGACCGGCAGGCGTTGCCGACAAGCTGCGCCGGGCCACTGCCGCGGTCCGACATCCAGACCAGATTGACGCAGCGCACCGGCGTGGAAGAGGGAAAGGGAACGAGCGTGACATCCTTGTTCGTGGCGCCTGCAGCAAAGACGCACAGCGGCGTGGAGACAGCCCAGCCCAGCCCTTTGCGCACGCGGTCGATGATGGCGAAGGAGGAATCGAATTCGAGCGTGCCATGCGGCTCTATTTCGAAGCGCGCGAACTGGTGATCGATAATCTTGGACAGGCGCCGCTTGCGCCCGAACCGAACGAATTCCAGACGTGAAGCCAACTCCGCGACGCCTTCCCAATCTTTCGGCGCCTCTTCCGTATTGGGCAGCACGAGAAGCAATGGTTCGGTGAGCAGCGGCATCATCTCGGCGCCATCGATTCCGTCCGGGCGCTCGGTGGTCACGATCATGTCGAAGGCCCCGTCTCGCAATTCCGGCATCAGCGGATGGGTCGTGCCGCTGGTGATGGAAAGCGAACCTACACGTCCTTTGAGGCCTGCCACGAGATGGGGCAGAAGCGCGACGGCGATGGACTCGACCAGACCGATGTGCAGTTCGGGTATGTCGCGCTCTTTGTAGCGCGCCACGCCAGCCCGGATGTCATCGAATTCGGCGAAGAGTTTGCGCGCGCGCTGGCGCAAGTAGTGTCCTGCGGAGGTAACCTGTTGGGGGCGAATGGAGCGATCCACCAATTGCACGCCCAGTTCCCGCTCGATCTTGGCGAGATGCTGCGAGACGGCCGCCTGGGTCAGGTCGAGGCTGCGCGCTGCAGAAGTAAGACCGCCGGTCTCGCAAACCGCGAGAAAGATTTCAAGACCACGCAAATCGATGGGATTCATGGGATGGACGCCGAAGCGCGGGCGGGATGCCCGCGCTGAACAGCAAGGCAAAACCTATGCCGAGCCCACAAGTTTCAGATGCGCGGACTCCGGCGTGTCTTTGCCCTTTGGCAAATTGGGGAACAGGTCATCAGGAAGCGTGGCTATATAGGCCAGGATCTCGGAGGAGGGCACAACATCTGCATATTTTGCGTGCATGTCGCACAGATTGATCGCATGGCTTGCCTGCGATCGATCAAAACAACCGTCCTCGGCGACCGCCACTCGGTAGTTCATGCTAAAGGCGTCGATCACGCTGGCGCGCACGCAGCCAGATGTCGTCGTTCCCGTCACGACGACGCTATCGGCCCCAAGCAGGGTCAGATAGGCGGCCAGGTTCGAGCCGAAGAAGCCCGAGGGCTTTTGTTTGTAGACCACGATGTCCTGCGGTTGCGGCGCGATTTCCGCGACGATCTGGTTGGCGTCCAGGTTCTGGGCAGGCCGAGGAAGGGATTCGTCCGTCCGTGTATTCTTCCACGCCCAGCTGCCCACATCCCATCCATCTGGCCGGTTCTGCCCGGTGGTGTAGATGACCGGCATCTTTTTGGCGCGGAAGCCTTGGGCAAGCTTGTCGATGGCCTCAATGGCGTCCCAGCTTTCAGCGCCGCAGGAGTTGCTCCAGCGCTTGATAGACTCGAGGATAGGCTCGCGCTTGTCGCCAGCAAAGCCATAGCTCACATCGATGACGAGCAGGGCGGGGCGTTTGCCAAAGCCGGCCTTGGCGCCGAAACCAGAGGCCTGGAAGACCTTTTTGTCTCTTTCGGTCAGAAAGGCGTCCCAGACGCGGGCGCCCGCTTTGCCGTCGTTCATGCCACCCTCCTCAAAAACCTGAAGCTTTGGCCATTTTTGACGTGCTTCCTTTGGGCAGATCGAAAAGGTTTTCTGGCAGGGTGTCAATGAAGTCGAGCACCTCGGCGGTTTTCATCACGTCGGCGTATTTGGCGTTCATGTCGCACAGATTGATCGCGTGGCTGGCTTGCGAGCGGTCGAAGCAGCCTTCTTCGGCGATCGCCACATGATAGTTCATGCTGAAGGCGTCGAGCACCGTTGCGCGCACGCAGCCCGATGTTGTGGTGCCCGTGACGATCACGCTGTCGGCGCCGAGCAGCGTGAGATAGGACGCCAGATTGGTGCCGAAGAATCCGGAGGGCTTCTGCTTCAAGACCACGATGTCCTGGGGCGCGGGCGCGATTTCGGCGACGATTTCGTTGCCGTCCACATTGGTGGCGGGCGCCACGGGACGCTCGGCGCCGCGGGCGTTCTTCCAGCTCCAGGACCCTGAATCCCAGTTGTCATCGCGGCGCACGCCGGTCGTGTAGATGACGGGTAGACCCTTCTCGTGGCACTTGTCGATCAGCGAGCGGATAGCCGCCACAGCAGGCCAACTCTCCTCGCCGCAAGAATTGCGCCAACGCTTGATAGACTCAAGGATTGGCTCGGGCTTGTCGCCGCAGAAAGCGTAGTTGACGTCGATGACGAGCAGGGCGGGACGCTTGCCAAAACCGCCACGGGCGCCGTAGCCCGAGGCCGCGAAGACAGCCTTGTCGCGTTCAGTGAGGAACTGGTTCCAGATGGGCTCTGACATGGGATGCTCCTGTGGGTCTCGGTCGCTCAGTGTGTTTTGGCGTTATTCACGAATTGCATGTCGATGATCTCGGCGTAGGCGACCGGCTGCTTGAGAATGCCTGCGGCCAGCACGACCGAGCCTCCCGTCTCCCAGGATTTTTCCGAGATCAGGCCATCCTTGCTCCAGATCTCATCTGCGAACGAGCGGTCCAACGTCGCCTTCAGGTCCTCCGGAGCCATGGTCGGGAACTCCTTTTTGGCGATTTTGACCGCTTCTTCCTGCTCTGTATAGGTAAATTTGAGACCTTTTATAACGCCTTCGACGAATTTCCGGACTGAATCGGGGTCCTTCTGGATCGAATCCAGCCGAACATTGAGAGTCGAATAGGCATAGGGACCGAGATCCTTGGGAATATTGATGATCGGTTCGCCCCAGAGATTTTGCTTGATGCCCTGGGTGAGGAATGGCTCGGTCGTGACGCCGATCTGGGCTGAGCCGGTCTTCACAGCCGCCAGCACCGCAGAGTTTGGCATTTCCTGGAGCGCTACGTCTTTCTTGTCGTCGAGATTGTATTTTTTCAGCAGGTAACGGGTGATGGAATTGGGCGTGCCGCCGAAGGGACCAGTTGCGATGGCCTTGCCCTTGAAAAAAGTCGCCATGCTCTCGCCCGCAGCCGGCTCTTTGCCCTTGGCCGCGTTGATATAGACATTGCCGCGATCCACCACATTGACGACGCCGCGCAGTTCTGCGCCTTTCAGCTTGGCGAAAGCGTTATGCTCGGGGCCGCCGATGAAGGCGAAGGCCTGGCCGCTTAACACAGCATTGGTATGGCCTGACCCGCTCTCTACGGTCATGATCTTCACATCGATCCCTGCATCGGCGAAGTAACCCTTGGCGATGCCGACATAAAGCGGCAGATAGCCGGTGCCATGAACGGGTTCTGCGACGATCAGCGTTTTCCTTTCCTGCGCATGGGCGAGACCGCCGAGCGAGACCGCAAAAACTGTCGAGACGAGGAGGCTCTTGAAAGCTTTGTTCATGGCGTACTCCTTTGGAGGCGTTGACGAAGACAAGCGTGCGGGAGGGTCAGCGAATGACGCCTTTTTGCAGATAGCGCTCAAGCCATGACACAGCGACATACATGACCATGGATAGCGCGGAGAGTACGAGGACAGCGACCCAAACAAGGGCGATCTCGTAGGTCTGGCCAGCGTAGAGGATGGTGCGGCCAAGGCCATATTGAGAGGCTACGAATTCGCCGACGATGGAGCCCGTGAGCGCGAGGCCGATATTCACGCGCAGGATCGAGATGATCCAGGGAATGCACGAGGGCGCGACGAGCTTGGTGAAAACCTGCCAGCGGTTGGCGCCAAGCGAATAGAAGAGCTTCTCCTGATCGCGATCCACCGCCTGAACGCCCGAATAGGCCGTAAGCGTGGAGACCACCAGCGTGAGCGCTGTCGCAATGGCCACCTTTGACGCGAGCCCCATGCCAAAGACCAGAATGATCAGCGGCGCCAGCGCGAGTTTGGGGATCGATTCAAGACATATGATATAGGGCTGCATGATCAGCGCATAGTTGCGTGACCACCAGAAGGACATGCCAAGAACTGCGCCCAGCGTCGTTCCCAGAATAAAGCCCAGGATCGTGGAGCGGAACGTGTAGATGATATCGGTGAAGGCGTTCCCTTCGGTGAAGAAAATCACCATGGTCGAGGCGATGGTGGAGGGCTTTGACCAGAAAAACACGTCGATGAGTCCGGTGAACGCCGCGAATTCCCAGAAGGCGATGAAGGCCACAAGAATACCGAACTGAACGCTGAGCAGGGCCCATGTGGGCCAGATGCGCCGTACGGGCAATCGACGAGCGACGCGTCGGGGGGACATGGGCCCTGTGGCGGTCTTGACCCCTGGAAAGGATGTCGATGTTTGTAAGGCGGATGTTTTTGCGTTCATGAAAGCGTCTCCCGATCAGGCGTGGAGCGTCAGGCGTTAAACATCAGGCTGCAGCAGCTTCCTGCTCGCCCAGATGCAGCAAGTCGAGACAGTATTTTTTCATGGCGACAAAGCGCGGCGTGGAAACGACGGCGCGATCACGCGGGCGCGGCAGATCGATGGGCAGCGTCTCGATCACGCGGCCTGGCCTGCTCGCCATGACGTGGATTTCATCGGAGAGGAACACGGCTTCCTCAACGTCATGGGTGACGAAAACGACAGTGCGCCCGAAGTCTGCGAAGATCTGCAGAAGCCATTCCTGCATCTGGGATTTGGTCTGCGCATCAAGGGCGCCGAAGGGCTCGTCGAGCAGCACCACGTCACGCTCTACGAGCAGGGTGCGCAGCAGCGCGGCCCGCTGGCGCATGCCGCCGGAGAGCGAGGAGGGATATTGATGCTCGAAGCCCGAAAGACCGTATTTGATGATGAGCGGCAAGGCGCGCGCCCGCGCCTCCTTCAGGGGAACGCCGCTGATCTCCATACCCAACGCCACATTGTCGAGAACGGTGCGCCAGGGCAGCAGCAGGTCTTTCTGCAACATATAACCGACCTGCCCGATATATCCGGTGAAGTCCTGACCATCGATCAACACGCGCCCGGTGGTGGGCGCCTGCAGGCCGGCGATGATGTTGAACAGAGTGCTCTTGCCGCAACCAGATGGGCCGATGAGCGAAATGAATTTGCCGGCGGGCACCACCAGATCCGCGGGTTCCAGCGCCACGAACTCCTTTCCGCCGGTTTGAAACACCATGGAGAGGTTTTCGAGTACGAGCTTTGGCTCAGGAGCAGACATGGTCGCCTCCATCAGGCCGGTCCGGTTGAACCGGCGGAACTGAAGACGTCAAAGCAGACTCTGTGCCAGCGAGCCCATGACCGAGCGATTGGCTCGCCGCAACGGCTCCACCGCCGTTTATGGCCAGCCTGCAGCGGGTTACACATGGATTGCCGGGCTCCGGACAAGGCTGAAAGCCCTGTCGCGATCATTTCGCCTTATGCTCTTTTGCTCAAAAAACAGGCGTCAGGTGACCCTGATGTAAATTAGAACAGCTTCAGCCCGGTCAGGTGACAGATTCGGCGCTGTAGCGGGCGATCAGGCCATTCCGCACGCAGAGCCCATGCACATGGGCGAAGAATGTCGCGGCCGCCGCAAGATACAGGAGCGAGAGCCCCAGCGCCCAAAGCAGGGCCATATAGTCAGCCTGCCCGCCCTGGGTGATCGCCCGCAGGGACTCGAAGACATATGAGGGCGGCAAGGCGAGCGAGAGGGGTTGCATCCAGCTTGGCAGGGTGGAGACAGGGTAGAACACGCTGGCGAAGGGCGAGAGCACAGCTGGAAGCGGCCAGATCAGCCATTCGGCCGCAGGGCCAAGCCGCAGCACCATGGCGCTACCCGCGATCCCAAGGGCGATGCCGAACAAAAAAAGCACAATCAGCCCGGGGATGATCGCAAGTCCATACGCAATGAATGAGAGCCCGAAGGCCAGGCTCGCCAAAGCGATCATCACCACAAGGCCCAGCAAGCTGGTGCAAATGCCCGTGAGCACCAGGCCGATGACATATTCCGCTCGCGACAGGGGCGAGGCGAAGATAGCCAGAAGATTTCGGGACCACACATCCTCAAAAAAGGCCATGGTGACGCCCTGCATGACGCGGGACAGGAAATCCCACAGTAAAACAGCGCCAAGCATGGCGGGAACAAAATCAAAGCCGGGGGATGCTATGGCGTTCAGATAGCGGGTGATAAAACCCCAGAGCATCACGTCGATGGCGATCCAGGCGAAAAGCGGCAGCACGCGCGTGGGGCTGCCACGCAAAAGATAGATCTGACGCAGAACAATCGCCGCTATATGTCGCGCCTTCATGAGTTTGTTCCTTCGCCAGGTTCGCGGGCGAGATCAATGAAGAGATCCTCAAGAGAGGCGGCGCCATGTTCGGCAGGCAGCGATTTGGGATCGCCCTCTATAAGAATACGCCCGCGCGACAACAGCATCATGCGATGGCAGACGGCCGCGACCTCATACATGTTATGACTTGTCCATAAAACAGCGCCATGCTCCTGTTCCGCATAGGCGCTGATATTCTTGCGGATCGTGTCTGCGGTTGATGGATCGATGGAAGCGGTGGGCTCATCGAGCAAGAGGAGCCTTGGCCTGTTCAGCAGCGCCTTCGCCAGCGACACCCGCGTTTGTTCGCCAGATGATAAAAGACCACAGCGCGTGTTGCGATAGCGCGTTAGATCAAACATCTCGATCATATCGTCAATGCGGTCCATCAGATCTGGCACATCATAGATCATGCCGAAGATACGCAGGTTTTGCGCTACTGTCAGATTCCCAGGCAGAGGCGCGTAGACCGCTGAAAAATTTGTGCGCGCGATTGCCTCTTCTCTGGCGAGGGCGAGATTGACGCCGGCGATGGAAACTGTGCCGGAACTGGGTGTCAGGAGGCCCAGGATCATATTGATGGTCGTTGTCTTGCCTGCGCCATTGAGGCCTACAAGCCCGACGATTTCGCCCGGCGCGATGGAAAAGGATAGACCGTCGACCACGGTACGGCCATTGAAAGCCTTGCTGAGATGCTCGACGACCAGCGCTGGCTGAGATGTATTGGGCTGTATCAAGGGCTTCAATCCTGAGCCGTCGCTCTGCGAGTGGCGATTTTCAAGCAAGGCAGTTTTTGTCCCTCACGAACAAGCCGCCTCGTTGAAAGAGCAGTAATGCGTTCAATTATTCGTGAATACAATGCGTTGTATCCCTTGTCGCTAACTATTGCTGACGCTTCAGATCAGCCGACGGCGATCTGAACAGGCTTACGCAGGACATTCGCGATCATTGATCTGCGTACAAATGAGGAACAAAATAGAAAACGTCTGCCTTTTCTCATAAATGTTCTTCACTATCAGGATAAATGTGATCTATGCCGATTGAACTCACGTTTTAGGAAAGCGATTGCCTATCAAACGCAAAACGGCGCCCAGACTTTAAAAGTCTGGACGCACATGAGCGAAATCCGTCTTGGATGTCGAAAAAGACGTCAGGCGAGCGAGACGGAACCGCCGCGACCGCGACCCTTGATGATCTTGGCGGCCTCAATGAGGCTGGAATGGACTTTCCAGTAGCGGGATTCGCTCCAGCCAAGAGCCGTTCTCAGCGCGCCATTGCCAGCAGCAGAGCCCAGCTCACGCAGGGTCGCAACAAAAGTCTTTGCATCTTGATCGAGGGAGGGACGTGCCATTTATCTCTTCCGTTTTAGTTTCTTCGGGGTCTAACGAGTCCGCGTAAATAAGTTGCTAATGGTTCGTCAGGTCAAGCCGACGTCATTTTAAACAACTGATTGTTTCCTTTTATTAGAAACAACGGGCGATCTTATAAACATCAAACGGAATCAAAATCCAGCATTATTTTTAAAAATTGAATGCGCGCGATCAATTTTTTGAAATCTCATGCATCCATTCGACACTCTGCCGCAACGGCTTGATCTATGTAGCTATTGCTTTCAATGGCGTGGCTGCATGTCATAATAGCAATATAGAACAAGGCGTAGCATTTTATGGTTTGCTTTACATTTGCCGTACTCACTTTGGTTTCGTCGTTAAACGTGTGGATTGATAAATGATTTATTGAGCATCTTCAGAGCGCAGCTATTTCCGCAGCGCCTTCGAATGAACTTGAAAAGTTAACTCATCGAAGGGATTAATAATTTTGGCGAAGTTATCGGTGGCTCATAAACCAGATCGACCATGGGTCAGCTTTGCAGTTGCTCAAGTAAATACTGCGTCTGGATGCGCCCGCCGCCTGTTCGCAAGGTCTCGCTGCACTAGTTAGGCACCCAAGGCCTTGACGCATCGGCATCATCGCGCCCCTCGAACGCTGGGAGCCCAGGCACATGGACCGACAGAATGAACCAAAGGCTCTTCGACGCATTCTGATCGTTGAAGACGAGCCCTTCATCGCTATGGGGCTGGAGCAACTCTTGCCAAGGCTAGGATATGAGGTGCCTTTCGTCGCGAGCCATTTGCGCGACGCTTTGGCGAAAGCTGAAACAGCCAACTTTGATCTGGCGATTCTGGATGTCAATTTAGGTGGTGAGCTATCTTATCGCGTTGCGGATGTATTGTTGGCCAGGGGCATTCCCTTTGTTTTCTGCACCGCTTACGCCGATGTCGCCTTCGGTCGATATGCCCATGCGCCCGTGCTGCAAAAGCCTGTCGACAAGAAGGCGGTGGCGCGCGCGATTGAAGAGGCTCTGGCGCGAGCAAAGCCTTCGCGGGTTGCTTGAGGCGCAAAAGCGTTTCCCACCCTTGCGCCGCCGGGAAGGTAAGTTCCTGATGGCAAGGATGCGATGAGTGCTGACCCCGCGTTGCGCCGCCATGTCTTGGGGTAGGGCAGGGCCGAACGATAGCCCCATCTTGGAAAGGTCAATTTGACGCGCAAGCGCCGCTTGCTCACTGGGCGGCTGGACGTTTATCCTCCCTATCAAAGCGGCGAGTAAAGCCCGCGCAGGGAGGATTCGATGCCATTAACCCAGAGCCGACTGCAAATCGGCGACGTGGATCTGGAAGTTCACCGTGGCGGTGAGGGGCCACCCCTCTATTTCGTGCATGGGGCCGGGGCCAACGCCAAGGCGCCCTTTCTCGACATGTTGGCGAAAAACTTCAGCGTCACCATGGTCCTGCACCCGGGTTTCGGCACGTCGAGCCTGCCTTTCTGGATGGATTCTGTTGATGACTTCGTTCACATTCATCTGAATGTCCTGCAAAAACTCGACCTCAGGGATGTAACCCTCGTCGGCGCCTCGCTGGGTGGATGGGTGGCGGCGGATCTGGCAACTAAAAATACCAGCCGCATCGCGCGCATTGTTCTGGTGTCCCCGGTCGGCATCAAGGTTGGACCACGCGACAAGCTGGACATACCTGATATCTTTTTCACCCCTCAGGCCGAACTCGACGCCTTGACCATGGCCAATCCTGAGAAGGGCAGGTTTACGGCGGAGGGGAAGAGCGACGAGGAATTGCGCATTCTCGCCCGCAACAAGGAAACCATGGCTCTGGTTGCGTGGGAGCCCTATATGCACAACCCAAAGTTGAAGCATCGCCTGCATGGCGTCGATCGTCCGACCTTGATGCTGCATGGCGCGCATGATCGCCTCGTCAGCGCAGAATATTGTGAAGCCTATGCCCGACTTATTCCCGGCTCCCTTCTGGAGACCATGCCAAATGCCGGACATTCGCCGCAAAACGAAACTCCGGAAGCTTTTGTCGCGCGCGTGACGCGCTTTGCTTTGAACTGAGGGCCCTGCGATGAGAATCTTTCATTTCAGCGAAGGCGCGTTTCATCATCTCCCGGACGAAGAGGACTATACCTCCGTCCGAGTAAGCCTCCCGAACCGCTATTATGATCCCAAGATCGGCGCCGATCTCTACCATCGCTATCTCGATGAGTGGCTGATCGCTGACGATTTGGGGCTCGATGTCATGATCAATGAGCACCACCAGACCCCAACCTGCGTGGATCCGGCTGCACCGCTGCTGTTATCCATTCTCGCGCGGCAAACAAAGAAAGCTCGTCTTCTGATCCTCGGCAACCCGATCGCCAATCGCAATCAACCGGTTCGTGTCGCCGAAGAGATGGCGATGATCGATGTGATTTCGCGCGGACGGTTGGAATGCGGCTTTGTTCGTTCGGTTCCTTATGAAGTGCCTGCTGCGAACAGCAATCCAAACCGAATGAATGAGCGGATGTATGAAGCGCTCGATCTCATCAAGGCGGCCTGGACTCATCACGATGGGCCTTTCTCCTTCGAGGGACGGTTTCATCATCATCGTATGGTGAACATATGGCCACGTCCGTGGCAGCAGCCGCATCCGCCAATCTGGATCTCCTCAACCTCCCCGGAGGGCGCCAAACGGGTCGGAGAAGGGGGCTACACGATTGGTTGTTTTCATACGGGTTTCGATGGGACGCGACAGGTCTTTAACTATTATCGCGAAGGCTGGGCCAAGGCGGGCCGTCCCGGGCCGGTGCCGGAAGACAGGTTGGGCTATTCAGCGCTGATGTATGTGGGGGACACTGACGCCGAGGGCCGCGCCGGCGCGCAAAAGTTGCTGTGGTATCTCTCCCACAACAAACTCCCGATCTATTTCAAGAACCCGCCGGGCTATAATTCGCTAGACGCCAACGTGAAGGCCTTGCGCACCGGCAAGGTCGGCACGCGCGAACAGGGCTTTGTGCCGGATCTCGATCACGAGATTGCGAATGGTACGGTGTTCTGCGGTAATCCGGATACGGTCTTCAAGCAGATCAAAACGTTTTACGATCACGTCGGCGGTTTCGGTCATCTGCTGTCGATGGGTCAGGCAGGGTTCCTCGAACACGACGAAACCGTGAAAAGTCTGAAGCTACAGGCCAAAGAACTCGCGCCCCGCTTGGCGGACTTGAAGGTGACCGCGCAGGCGGCGGAGTAACCGCTGCTTCAAATGGGTCCCCCTACGCGCCATTGAGGCCCATGACTGGACGGGAGAAGGAACCTCTCCCGTCCATTCAAATGGATGGCCCCTTATTTGAGCCCACCAATCATGGCGCCTGCTTTGGCGAGCAGGCGCTGCATTTCGTTTGCGTCAGTCGTCTCGAAGACAATTTCTGCGCCAGCCGCCTGCATCTCCTTGCCCAACGGTGAAATATTGGGCCCTCGCAAGCGACCGAAGTAATGATGTTTGAAGAGCTCTTCGAGGTGCTCCTGAGAAGCGGTCCAATAGGCCCACAGCAGGGCGGCGTTTGGATGTGGAGCGCCCTTCACCACCATTTGCACATAGATCATGGCTGGGATGGGCCCGACCCGAGCCCAGTCGACGGGAGCGCCGTCCTTCTGGTATTGCAGCACACGGCCACCATAGGTGCCAACAGCCACGGCGCCTTGCCCACCGGCGAGCGCCTCAATGGTTGGCGTGCCGCCTTTGATGATGATCGGCTTGTTGGCGATGATTTTCTGCAAGAGGCCGTAAGTGCGCTCTTCACCCCAGGCCTGAGCCAGCAGGGGAAACAGGATGCCACGCGCCTCAAGGAGAACCTTTCCACGCCATTTCGGGTCCGCGATGGACTCCCATCCTCCGGCGAAATCGCTCGCCTTGGCCATGCTGGTATTGAACGCGATGGGCACGTCGAGGTTATAGGAATGTATGGCGCGATTGCCGAACAGCAAATCGTCAGACGGAACGCCAAACACCTTGTCAAAGGGAAAGGCGACGACCAGGTCGCGGTTCATCAGCAAAGGCGTATAGGAAATGGGCGAATCGACGACGTCCGCCGATTGCCGTCCTGATGAAGACTCGCTGATGATACGTTCGATGGCCGGACCCGGTTCAATTTTGAAGGCCTCAACCTCAATACCCGGAAACCTCTTGGCGAAGCGCTTCGCGCTTTCTTGATTAGGCTTCACGTCATTGGAGGAAAAAAAGGTGACTTTTCCCTCTTTCTTTGCAGCTTCGTAGATGGATTGAATGGTCTCTTGCGCATAGCCGTCGCAAGCTGGGTAAGCGCCCAGCGCCGCGAGACCAGAAACAACGAGACGACGTGAAAGTTGGTGAGCCATTTTATCCCCTGTTACATGGTCGTTTTCTTACAGTTGATTTTGCTGGATTCAGCACAATTGCGATCGTACCTTTTCAGCAAAGAGTTCCAAGTCCCTGTCTACGCCAATATCGAGGCGTCCACGCGTCGGAGTGTCCGGCATAGCCGCTTCCTCGGCTGGCATCAGGGGGCTGATATAAGGTAAAATGTTCACCATGGCGCCAAGTCTCATACGCTTGATGCGTTGCGCTGCAGCGGCGACCAGAAGATTAGACGAGGGCGCCTGACTTGAGAGAGAGACATGGTGCTCAAAGAACCAGAAATGGGAAATGCCCAGACGACCAGGCGCCTCTGCCTCCTGCCGGTGCGGTTCATAGATATCGACATGCGAAAGGCCCGGAGTGGCCCCCGTCATAGACCAAAGACCGTAACGCATGGCGGGTCCCTTCCGATCGCTTACCCAAAGAGTAAACGCCTCGCCCTTCTTGTCAACGACATCAGGCTTTGCAACAATTCCCCGCTCACCGCAGCCTCGCGGAGAAAAAGAAGCTGAGGTCAAAATGCGCGACGTTCCCGCCACCGTTAAAATCGTCGAAAATCTGGAGTATGTGAAACGTGGCGAAGAGGGCCTCAGTGGCGACCTTTATCTGCCGGGCGACGCGCAAAACGCCCCCTGCCTGATCGCCGCGCATGGAGGCGGTTGGCAGCGGGGGTCGAGAAAAAATTACAGGCATCTTGCAAAATATCTCGCTCAACATGGGATTGGCCTTTTCGCGATCTCCTATCGTTTCGCGCCGAAGCATAAATATCCTGCCGCTGTCCAAGACCTGCGCGCCGCCATACAATTTATGCGAAGTCACGCGGCTGAAAATGGAGTTGATCCACAAAGGCTTGCGCTGATCGGCGACTCTGCGGGTGGCCACCTTGCGGCCTTGATCGCTCTCGCGGGCGATCACTCGGATTTCGCAGGCAAGCTGGACGACGCATATCCCGGTGTCTCGACGCAGGTGAAGGCATGCGTGCCGGTCTATGGCGTCTATGATGTGCTGGGCCAGTGGGAAGCCGATCAAGCCTTTTCGCCAGCCAAAAGCGCCTCCGAGGTCTTTCTCGGCGCGAGCCCATTGGAAGATCCCTTCCTTTTTCAACGCGCATCGCCGCTGAATTATGTGACGCGCGCCAATAACCAGACCTCATTCTTCGTGTCATGGGGCGCTATTGACGATGTGGTCAACCCGGCTACTCAGTCGCATCGTCTTCTCAATGCGCTCAAACGCGCGGAATTCTTTGTCCGCACATGTGTCGTAGAAGCCCCGCATTTCTGGCTCAGCGATCCGCTGGATGAGGCGGGAAGCTTTTCAGGATTTTTCGCCCCAAGGCTTCTACGCTTTCTGAATGAGCGTCTCTGAGCATTGTGGCTTGTCTCTTTCCGGTTTGCCAGTTACCGGCGCGGAAGAAAAATGGCGCTTTGCGCCGGATCGACGCGAAAGGCGATCTGCGCGCCCACCTCAACCTGAGGGCCTGGCGCGGTGCGAATGCGCACCGAGGCCTCGCCCCTTCGCAGGGTGACTTCCAGAACCTCGCCAAGAAACAGAACCTCCGAGACCACGCCCGTTCCCAGGTTCACATCGCAGGAGCCTGCCATGTTCTCCAGCCGCGCCACATGGGGGCGGAAAAACAATTTGGCCTCGTGATCTTCGCCTTGACGCGCCATGCCGGAAAAACGTCCGAAAGGGGTTTCGATCTCGATCATCTCCCCTTGTTGGGGCGCGCCATTTGTCCTGCCAGTGACGAAATTCGCGGCGCCGAGAAATGCCGCTGTGAAGGGGTGTTGAGGGTGCTGGTACATATCGACCGGCTTTCCCTCTTCGACAATCTCGCCATTGCGCATGAGCGCGATGCGATGGGACAAGGCCAAGGCCTCTTCCTGATCATGGGTGACGTATATGGTGGAATGGCCGAGGCGCCGTTGCAGCGAGACGAGATCCCGGCGCATCTGTTCGCGCAATTTGGCGTCCAGATTTGAAAGCGGCTCATCTAGCAGCAGGACGGATGGTTCGGCCACGATGGCTCTGGCCAGCGCCACTCTTTGCTGTTGCCCCCCGCTGAGATTGGGAGACGGGCGATCTGCGAGTTCCAGCAGCCCCACCACTTCAAGCGCTTGAGATACCCGTTTGCGAATTTGATCCGCAGGGAGGCCGCGTCCATTCAGGGGATAGGCCACATTGCCCGCAACGGTCATATGCGGCCAGATGGCGTAGGATTGAAAGACCATGCCGATATTTCTCCTGTCGGGGGGCGTATTGATGCGCTCCTTGCCAGAAAAAACGATGCGCTCGTCAAGCAGGATCCTCCCGTTATCGGGCGTCTCGAGACCGGCGATCGACCGCAGCGACGTCGTCTTGCCACAGCCGCTTGGGCCCAGCATCGTATAGACTTCACTACGTTCAATCTTGAAGGAGACACCCTTCAAAACGGGAGATTTCGCGCCTTCATAGGTTTTGACCAGGTTTTCAGCGACAATCATGTGGCGATCTTTGACTTTTCAAGGGATTCAAAGCGACGCAGGCGAAGGCTCAGGTATAGTTCCCGCACCTTGCCGATGATGACTGGCAGCGCCAGAAGCGCGAGTAGGGCGATGACCGTCAGCACTCCCGTCGCACAGGCGTCGGCGACGCGGCCGTTTTCCCATAGCAACCATATCTTCGTGGACAGCACCTGCGATTGGAGCGTGTAAAGCATCAGCGAGAGGCCGAGTTCTCGGATGATGTGAATAAGCACCCACAGGAACGCCGCGACCATTGCGGGAAAAATCAGCGGAAGGACGATTTGCATATAGGTGCGCATTCGCCCGGCGCCGGCGATCTGTGAGGCCTCCTCCAACTCTGTTGATATCTGCATCTGCGCGGCGATAAGCGTGCCTGCGCTATAGGCGAGAAAACGCGTGATCATGGCGAGGCCAATGATCCATAGAGTTCCGTAAATCGGAACAGGCAACCAGAGATAGATAAAAATCAACGCGAGGCCGACGACGATGCTTGGCAGGGACTGGGGAAAAAAGGCTAGGGTGTTAAGCTGTCTTCTCCATCGCGCATGGACCGAACCGCGCACCACTTGCCAGGCTGTCGCCGCCGCCAGGATGGTGGTTGCGCCAGCAGCCAGCAGCGCCATCTGTGTAGTGTTGGCGAGAACCTTGGGAATGTCGGGGTCGCCAAAGATGTTGCGGTAGGAATTCAAATTGAGAAGGTTGAGTGCGTTCAGCGAGGGATATTGGTAGAACCTCAACAGGCTCCGCCATACGAGAATGAACAGGGGCATGGCGACAGCTGCGAGGATGAAACCCATGACGAGCGCAAACAGGGGCCAGCGCCACGCGCCGAGGGGCATGCGCCGCGGCCGGTACCCGCGCGCCGTGATGGTGACGAACTGTTTGGCGTGACGCGTTGCGCGTTGATATAGATGGATCATGACGAATGCGATCGCGACGAGAAAAATCGCGAGCGCGCTCGCCATGCCATAGTCTGGCAAACGTCCGCTTTCGGGATGCGTCGTCCAGTAGATCTGGGTGCTGACAACCTGCACATGAGACGTGAGACCCAGGGTCACCGGAATGTCGAAGGTCTCCATCGATACGACCGTGAAAAAAAGCGCTGTGGCCAGCAATGCAGGCTTCAACATGGGCAGGGTGATTTGCGTCAGGGTCGCCAGGCGTCCCCGCCCGCAGATGAAGCTTTGCTCTTCCCAGCTTGTATCGAAGGTTCGGAACGCCACAGCGATCAGAAGATAGGCGTGGGACGCGAGTGAAAGGCCCTGAATGACGATCATGCTCCAGAGTGAGAAGACGTTGAACTGCAGAAACCCCAGGCCCAGATTATCGAGGGTGACGTTGATCAGGCCATTGTTAGGACCACCCAGTTGAATCCAGGCCATCGCATAGATCATGCTGGGGATCGCCATGGGTATGAGGGTGGCGACAAAGAAAAAACGTCGCAGCGGAATATCAGTTCGCTCAATCACCCAGGCAAGAAACATCGCCAGTCCAATGCCAATGGATGTGGCGCCGAGCGTGAACAGCGCGGTTGTGCCGATGACTTCCCAAGTCTTGGAATCATTGACTATTTGAACATAATTAGCGAGCGAGACTTGGGTTGTCTCGAAGGGCAGCTTGTCTCTGTCGGCGGTAAAACTTGAATAGACGAGCATCATGAAGGGGGCCGCCGCCACCCAGGCCAGCGCCGCCGTAACCAACGAAAAGATGAGCTTTGGCGCGAGGGGGCCCGGCGACGCCGAGGACTGGACAGGTGGGTTCAAAAGCTGCGCCTGTTTTTCAGTCATCTGGATTTTCATGCTTCTTTCTGAGTTGGGTCTGCTGCATTGACATTGATAAAGTGCGTCACGCGGCAGCGCGCAATGCGGACATGTACGTTCTCATCGCTTCCAAACCCCACGGATTTTCCAACCAGGAATTTTATCCCTGCGCGCAGGCGGCGCGGGATGTGCTTCTTCGCCAATACAATCAAGACCGATGGATGATCGCTGGTCCCTGACGGGCAATCTATGGCCGCTCCCCTCGATATTAGTTCTTTCTAAGAACATAGCTCATGCATTCAGGGTCGTAAACCTCCTCCGGGATCATAACCAGGATCCGTTCATGCCAGGATATCCCTCGTTGACGGACGCTCCGGGAGCGGAAATACTTCCTGCCGATAAGAGGATGGCTGATGCGCCCTTGGCGCCAACAATCTGCCGCGCTGAGGGGGAATGCTATGGGACGTTTTTGTAAACTGATGATTTATATGGGCGGCATGATTTGCCTTTTGGCGGGCGCAGCGCAGGCCGAGATCAAGAAACAATGGGTTGATTACACCCATGGCGCGGCGGCGCTCAAAGGCTACATGGTCTTTGATGATGCAAATAGCGGCAGACGGCCGGCAATCCTGATGATCCATGCTCGCGAAGGCATGAGCGAGACCACTTTACGCCATGCGGAAACATGGGCGAAGCTTGGTTACGTCATTTTCGCCGCAGATATCTTTGGATTTGGGCAGGGGATCTTGCCCAAGACCATTCCAGAGATGTCGGCCCAGACCTCATTATATACAAACAACCGCGAGTTAAGCCGCGCCCGTGTGGCTGCAGCCTATGAGGCCATGAAGAAACAGCCACAGGTGGATGAGAACAAGATCGCCATTCTGGGCTTTTGTTTTGGCGGCGATATCAGCACGGAATTCGTCGCTTCTGGCGCCCCTTTGCTTGCGAATGTCACGATTCATGGGTCCTTCCGCGATCGGGAGCCCGGTTGGGGGAAGCACGTTAAGGCCCGGTTTTTGGTGCTGCATGGCGCGGAGGATCGCGGCTATCCGCTGCCAACGGTCATGAAAGTGATTGACGAGTTACGGTCACATAAAAAGGAATTCATGCTCGAGGTTTATAGCGGCACGGAGCACGGCTTTTCATCGCCCAAAAATCTGGACGAAGAGCGCGCCATGGCGCAGGTGATTGCAACGTCGACCCGGGTGTTGGGGGAATTGTTCAGTCGTTGAGGTGAGGGGCCCGCGCTCTGGAATTCTGGGCTATTTCGATCCCTGATCCTCCCGCTTCGCCCATCTCTCACTGATGCGTTCTTATTTCGCGTCCAGAATCGACTGGATCTTTGCTATTCCGGCATAGGCGCATTTCTCGTCCTGGGTCGGCCCCATGGAGCCTCCCACGCCTATGGCGCCAACAGTTTGTCCATTGGCTTTGATCAAAACGGCGCCGGGGGCGAGGATAAGGCCGGGAATGCCTTGGATGCGCGCGACATCGACGGGATTTTTCGTGATGCGCGCTGCGATCTGGGCCGAAGTCGTGTCGCCGCTCGCGCGAGAATAGCTCAGGACCGTATAGGCTTTCGCATGTGCGGAATAGGCTGAATGGATGGTTGTGAATGGATCATGGAAGGTCACCAGCACGCGGGCGTGATGGTTCATGACTTCCACGGATACGGCGTGGCCATCGGTCTTGCATTGCGCCAGCGCCGCCGAGGCGGCCTCGATGGCGACATCCAAAGGCAGATATCGCTCCTGCGGAAGGCCCTGCGCCGCCGCGGAATGAGCGAGCGTGGCGAAACCAGCGACGATAAATGACTGTCTCATATGCGCCTCCCCTGTTGGTTTTTGTAATTCTAGTCTTATTCTCTTTTATCCATCCCGTCACAAAGAGGGATGCGCCATCTGTGATGCGACGGGCCATGGACGCGAGTTGGTTGAACTATAACTTGCTCGGTGCGGATGATCGAGTCTTTCCATTGGCGATGTGATCCCATGCCACCACATGCTTTTCTGAATCAAAAAGGACCGCCTCATGGGCGGCCCTTCCTTGGTGTCAGGCGGTTGGCGCCTATTCTTCCTTGAAGCCATAGGCGGGGATGCCCTGCTCGTTGTGGTAGTATTTGTAGGGGAGGAACTTGCCGCTCATGGTGATCTTGACGCGGTCGCCCTTCTCGTGGGGCAGGCGCTCCATCTCCATGTCGAAGTCGATGGCGGACATGATGCCGTCGCCATATTCCTCTTCGATCAGCGCCTTCCAGGCGGGGCCATTGACCATGACCAGCTCGAAGAAGCGATAGATCAGGGGATCGGTCGGGGGCATCTGGGTTCCGCGATGTGGAACCTCGTTCAGCATGCGCTCTTCCATTTCGATGAGGCCGAAGAGGGCGGCGGCCTTGGCGGCCAGCGGCTTCACCAGCTTCATCTGGCCCAGCAGGGCGCCGACGATCAGCACCGGCGACATCCCGCCGATCTCGCCCACGATATATTTCCAGGTCCAGCCCTTCTCGCGCTTGATGTCGAGAATTTTTTCAGTGAGGTCAGCTCTTTTCATGGTCTTGTCCTTTTCTTCTGGATGGAATGCGTTCACGCGAGGGCGGGTTGCTTCGCGCTTGGCCTGACCACGGGCGGTTTCTTGCAGTCATAGCCGGCGGGAATTTCGTTCTTGAAGGTGACGCTGCGGGTCACCAGAAAGTCGATCAGGTGATTGCGCAGCGCGTAATAATCGGGATGGCGATGGATCTCGTCGCGCTTGCGGTCCTGCGGCAAGGGGTTTTCGACGATTTCAGCGATCATGGCGCCGGGGCCATTGGTCATCAGCACGATCTTGTCGGCGAGATACATGGCTTCGTCAACATCGTGGGTGATCATGAAAAGGGTCTGGCCTGTGTCGCGGCAGATGCGGCGCACTTCGTCCTGCAGGGCGCCGCGCGTGAGGGCGTCGAGCGCCGAGAAGGGCTCGTCCATGAGCAGGATCTTTGGCTCGATCGAGAGCGCGCGCGCGATGCCTACGCGCTGGCGCATGCCGCCCGAGAGTTCCGCAGGACGCTTCATCTCGGCGCCATGCAGGCCCACCAGATCAATGGAGCGCTGGGCACGTTCCAGCACCTCTGCACGCTTCAGAGACGGCCAGCGTGAGGATACTGCATAGGCTACATTGCCCAGGGCCGTTTTCCACGGCAGCAGCGCATGGCTTTGGAAAATCACGGCGCGGTCAAGGCCAGGGGCGGTGATTTGTTTCTCGTCGATGAAGACGAAGCCCTCATCGGGCCGGTCGAGCCCGGCGAGTACATTCAGCACGGTGGATTTGCCGCAGCCGGAATGGCCGATGATGCAGACGAATTCGCCGCGCGCGATGGAGAGCGACAGATCCTTGAAAATCGTCACGGGCTCGCCGCTGCGCGAGGGAAAGCGCCGCGCAATTCCCTCAATGGAGATGAAACGATTGCTCATGCGCTCACTCCGGGAAGGTGACGGCGCGTGCTGCGCGCGCGAGCAATTGATCAAGCAACATGCCGACCATGCCGATCAGCAGGATGGCGATGATGACATTTGTGATGGAGAGGTTGTTCCATTCGTTCCAGACGAAATAGCCGATGCCTGTGCCCCCCACGAGCATCTCCGCAGCGACAATCACCAGCCAGGCGATGCCGATGGAAATGCGCATGCCCGTGAAGATGGTGGGCGCTGCCGCAGGCAGGATCACGGTGAAGGCGCGCCGCCACGGGCCGACCTCAAGCGTGCGCGCCACGTTGAGCCATTCCTTGCGCACGCCAGAGACGCCAAAGGCGGTATTCACCAGCATGGGCCAGAGCGAACAGATGAAGATGACGAAGATGGCGGAAAGTCCGGAATCCTTGATTGTGTAAAGGGCCAGCGGCATCCAGGCGAGCGGCGACACGGGTTTCATGATTTGAATGAAGGGATCGAGCGCCTTGTTCATCAACGGCGACATGCCGATGAGAAAACCGAGTGGAATGGCCACCAGCACGGCAAGGCCATAACCTGCAGCCACGCGCATCATGGAGAAGGCGAGTTGAATGCCGAGGCCCTTGTCATTGGGGCCCCGATCATAAAAGGGATCGCGAAGATGCTCAATGAGCTTGACCCCGACATCCAGAGGTCCAGGCATGGCCGACTTGCCCTGAGTGGCTGTGGCGCCCATCAGCTTCGCATATTCGGGATCCATGGCGGGGCCCGCAGGACCGCCGCGCGTGCCCACATGCCAGGCTAGCGCGAAGATTACGAAAATCAGGAGCGAGAGCACGCCCGCGCGAAGCGACAGGGGAGCGGCGCTTGTCATGTCAGCCTCGCTTCATGGCGAAGCTGTTGAGGTAGTCGTCCGGCTTTGTCGGATCGAAGGTCTTGCCCATGACCACAAAGCTCTTTGAGGGCGCCGTGGGCGACGTGAGCCCCGCCTCCTTCATGGCTTTGGCGGCGTCCGTTGCGAGGAAGATCTGTTTCGCGACGCCGACATAATCAACATCGCCCTTGATCTGTCCCCAACGCTTCATCTGCGTCATCATCCACACCGCGAAGCTCTCGTAGGGGAAGGCATCGAAGGTGATGCGCGCCGCATCCTTCTTCACGCCGCCCAGCCCATCCGCATAGGTGCCCGTGAGCACCTGTTCCAGAACGGTGACGGGGGCGTTGAGATAGTTGGCGGGCGCGATGGCTTCGGCGATTTCCTTTCGGTTCTCGGCCTTGGAAGCATAGGCGGTCGCGTCGAGAATGGCGCGCAGCAGCGCCGCGTAGGAATTCGGGGAGTCCGCGATGAAAGCCCGGCTCGCCGAGAAGGAGCAGCAGGGGTGGCCATCCCAGATCTCCTTCGAGAGCATGTGGATGAAGCCCACACCATCAAAGACAGCGCGTTGCGCAACATTGTCGGGCGCGAGGAAGCCATCGATATTGTCGGCGCGCAGATTGGCGACCATCTCCGGAGGCGGCACGGAGCGCAGCTGCACATCGGTGTCGGGATCGACGCCATTTTCGGCGAGATAGTAGCGCAGCAGATAATTGTGCATGGAATAGTCGAAGGGAATGGCGAGGCGGAAGCCTTTCCAGTCCTTCGGGTTGCGCTTGTCCTTGTGCTTCATGGCCAGCGCAATGGCCTGACCATTGATGTTCTCGATGGCTGGCACGGCGAAGGGAATGGGCGTGGAGCCAAGGCCCAAGGAAATGGCGATGGGCATGGCGGCCAGCATATGGGCCGCGTCATATTCCTTGTTGATGGTCTTGTCGCGAATGACCGCCCAGCCAGCGGTCTTGACCACTTCCACATTCAGCCCCTGCTTTTTATAAAAGCCCATGGGCTCGGCCATGATGATCGGCGTGGCGCAGGAGATCGGAATGAAGCCGACCTTCAGATCGGTCTTCTCGGGCTTGCCCGCTTGCGCGAATGCCTCTGTCGCGGCGGCCAGCGGGAAGAAGGAGGCGATGGCGGAGGCGAGCGTCGAGGCGCCGACGCCTTGGAGCAGAGCACGCCTGTGTAACGGGTTGGGCGCTATGGCGCGCAGAACGGCTTGTTCCACCGTGCGCCCATAGAGCTTGGCGTCATCGGCGGCTGTGTCTGAAATTACCGTACAGGCGCGCGCGTGTTCGATCTGCGAGGCATGGGCGCCGCAGGAGCAGCCGGGCTTCATCGTGTAGGGGCTGGAGGATTTTTTCATATCAGCGTCTCCTGAGCGAGGTCTGTGCGGGCTCATGCAAGATTGATGCGCGCCAGCTCCGCCTCGACGAAATCGAGACGATCCTGACCAAAGAAATTTTCCTCGCCCATACGCATGGTCGGCGATCCGATGACGCCATGAGCGATGGCTTCCTGTGTGTTGGCTTCATAAGCCGCGCGGACGGTGTCTGATCTTGCGTCAGCAAGAAGCTTCGCCGCATCAAGACCGCAGGCCTTCGCCAGAGTGGCGAGCGTGTCTTCATTCGCGATGTCTTCATCACGCGCCCAGACCGCGCTCAGGAGCGCATTGATGAAAGGCTCGGCATCCCCGCACAATGATTGCGCAGTGAGGACGGCGCAGGAGGCGAGCGTTGCATCCACCGGCCAGTGTTTGGGGATAGCGTTCAGCGGCAGGGCGCGACGCTGCGCCCAGCGCATCATATCCTGACGACGCCAGGCGAGGCGTGCGGGCGCTTGCCTGGCGGGCGCTATGGTGTCGACGGCGGCGAAGACGCGCGAGATATCCACGGGCCGATGGTCCAATTCCGCGCCATGGCGTTTCGCCACGGCGCAGAGTTCAGCAAAGCCCAGATAGGCGAAGCCGGACATGGGCGAGAAATAGTGGATCACGCGCATGCCGTTGCTCAGGCTGCTTTGGTGAAGGGCGAACCTGACTCGATGGGCAGCGCGGGGTCGCGGGACCATTCGTTCCAGGAGCCGAAATACATGCGCACATCCTTCACGCCCGCGTTTTTCAAGGCGAGGAAGGTGTTGGAGGCGCGCGCGCCCTTGAAGCAGTAGAGATAGACCGGCGTCTCCGGCGTCACGCCGACTGTGGCGCATTCGGCGAGGACTTCGTCCTTGGCCTTGAAGCGCTGGCCTTCGCCGGTGGGCTTCATCATGCGATACCATTCCAGCCAGCGCGCGCCGGGGATGCGACCCTTGCGCGGGCAAAATTCCTTGCCATAGGGCGAGGAGCTATCTGCGATCCATTCATCTACATCGCGAACATCGACGATGGCGATGTCGGGATTGGCCAGCGCATCAAGCATGGCTTGCGCGTCAATCAGAATCGAGGAGGCAGATGGGTCGATGGGGAAAGTGGCTGGCTTTGGAGTGGGAAGTTCCGTCGACACCGGCAACTCGGCAGCGCACCAGGCGTCGAAGCCTCCATGCAGTACCTTGATCTTGGGATAGCCGAACAGACTCAGGAGGTAGTATCCCCTGCATGATTGACCAAAACCGCTGTTCATGGACTGCTCATAAACCACGGCTGTTTCTTCGCCCGATAGGCCTGCGGCGCCAAAGGCGGCGGCGAAGGTGGATTTCAACTCGGCGATGCCTTCAGGCGTTGACGTCGCCAGATAGGTGAAGATCTCGTGGATGTTCACGGCGCCGGGAATATGGCCTGCCGCATAGGCTGCAGGGTTGCGTGTATCTATGATGACTGTTGGGTCGCTTGCGCCCACGGCTGCAAGCTCTTTGGCGCTAATCAATACTTCGCTCATGCTCGTGCTCCATGGTGAATGCGCCTCATCCGGGGCGTTCGGTTATGTGGCCATTTCCGCCAACATCTTGCGCAACTGCTTGGTGGCTGGCGTCACGATGCCCACGAAATAGGCTTCGCGCATGCGCCGCTGGGCGCGGTGGCTTTTCATGTAACCGCGCGCTCCCGTGTGGAGCATGGTCGCATGGGCAGCCGCCATGGCCAGATCGCCAATTTGCAGTCGCGCCTCCACCACCCGGCGCCAGTAGAAATCGCTTGTTTCATAGGGTGTGGAGGCGAGAATCTGTACTTCATTCTCCAGCGCGGAGAGCGCGCTGGTGAAATCCTCAGGCTGTTGGGCCGTGAGATATTTGTTCACATGGCCGAGGGGTGTCTTCATCCGTTGCATGATTTCGATGCAATCACGAATAATGCCAGTTCCCATGCCAGCTTGCAGAAGAACGAAGCCCGCGCGAATTTTCGTCACAAAGGGCATGGCCGCATGGGCGAGCACCATATCGTCGGGGATGAAGGCCTTGCGAAACTGCACCCCATAGGTGCCTGTGCCATCCATGGCCAGAAAGGGATCGCAGGGCAGAAGCTCGACGGCGGGGTCGGCGCAATTGGCGATGAACATAACCTTCTCGCCATCGGGCGTCTCGAAAATGGTGCCGAAGACATGGTCCGGCCCAAGGTTCGAGACCCACGGCAGGGCGCCATTGACCACGTAGCCGCCGTCAACGCGCGTGCCCTTGAGCTTCAGCTTCTCGATGCCGAAGAAGCTCTTCATGGGATTAGAGAGGCCCGTGCCCCCTAACATGGCGCCATCGGCCACCCGCGCCAGCAGCTTCTCTTTCAACGCCACATTATCTGAATTGGCGACGTACCAGACCAGCGCATCCTGACACCAGGTCATGAAGCCTGTGGAGCCGCAGATCTCCGCCACTTCGCTCATGGCGTCTATGGCAGGATTTAGGTCGACGCCTCTTACATCCGCATGGGCGGCGAAGGCGCCGAGCGCCCCCAGCTTGCGCATGAAGGCGCTTGGGTAGAGCGTTCCAGTGTCGATGGCGTCGACAATGGGCGGAAGTTCCGCCTGCACCAATTGGCGGACCTGATCTGTGAGGCTCGTCTCGTCGATGACTTGCGCGAGGGCTAGGGACACGGGCAGCGCTCCAGATGGCGACCAGCCCGGCTCGCGCCGGGCGGTCGGTTTGATCACAGGGAGATTTCGAGGTTCACGGGCCGGGTGAAGGTGTTGGCGACTGGCGACCATTTCTTCACATGGGCGATGAGCGCGTCGATCTCGGCCTGCTCGACGCCGTCGCAGACCATGTCCACCTTCACGCGCACATCGGTGAAGCCGACGGGCTTCTCGCTCACATCGCCTGTGCCCCAGACGGCGGTGATGTTGAGGTCGCCTTCCAACTCCAGTTCCAGCTTGCGCACGGTCCAGCCCCGATGCACCGCATTGGCGTGCAGCCCAACGGCCAGGCAGGAGCCGAGAGCCGCGAGGGAGGCTTCTGAGGGGTTGGGGGCGGTGTCGTCGCCGAGCAGGCCCGGGGGCTCGTCGACGATATAGGGCTCGAGGTTGCGCACGTAGTTGAGATGGCGGAAACGCCCCTCCGCTACGGTCTTGCACTTGAGGGTCTTGATGACCTTGGGATTAGCCTTGCCGGATTCGATGAGCTTTTCGAGCCCGCCCTTGTCGATCGGCGCCAGGCAGCCGGTCAGGACGATGTTGGTAGGTGCGTTCATGGGTTTTGCTCCGCTGACTGCCATGTCCACTCTTCGCAGACAGACCGGTCTGTAGTATGCAGGTGGTGTGCCAGCGTTGGCGGCCTTGATTCTCGGGGGCTTGGAGGGCGCACCGCTGCGTTGGAGTGGGCAAGGCGCCTCATTACGAGGCAAGACGCCGAAGAGGTAGACAGGTCTGTCTAGTCGCGGGACGGCACGCTCCAGCCTGGATGGAAGGAGGATTTATGGACGCGATTGCTGTGTCGCCCCCCCTGGCCGGAGCGCCTGCTGCGGGCGAGGCGCCCGCGCGGGATCGGCTGATCGAGGCTGCCTCGCGGCTTTTCTGTCGCTACGGCATCAACGCTGTGGGTGTCGATACGGTTGTGGCCGAGGCCGGGACCGCCAAGGCGACCCTCTACAAGGCCTTCGGCTCCAAGGAGAAACTGGTCGAGGCGGTGCTGGAGCGCGAGGGTCGTCAGTGGCGCGACTGGTTCCTGGCGGGGCTCGATGCGGGCGAGGGCGGCGCCGTGGAGCGTTTGCGTCGCATCTTCCCCTTGCTGGAGGAGTGGTTCGCCCAGGACCGTTTCTATGGCTGCCCCTTCATCAACGCGATTGGCGAACATGACAAGGCGGAGGATCGCCTGCGCGCCATCACCATCGCCCACAAGAAGGCCGTGCTGGGCCGGATGGAAAGCCTGGCCTCGGAGGCTGGCGCGCCCGATCCTACCCGTCTGGCGCATCAGCTTGGGTTGTTGATGGACGGCGCCATCGTTGTGGCCATGATCAGCCGCGACCCCGGCGCCGCGCGCCTTGCAGCGGAGGCGGCGGATAGTCTGTTCGCGTCGCTGGAGCAGGGGCGGTGACCCAGACCTCTTAGGCGATGGTTGCGCGGGTTGAGATCGAACGGACGCCGACTGCGCTTGCTTCATGTTCCATGAAAACCAGTCGGCGCTTTCGAGCGCCGACCGGACATCTCAACACGCATCGCTGCGTGCAAATCCGAACTTTCTACAGACCAAAAAGCTTCTCGGCGTTGCCATGGGCGATGCGTTCCTTGTCCGCCTGGCAGACAGGGATATGGTCAAGAAAGGCCCGCGCCTCGGGCATGGATTGATAGGGGTAGTCTGCAGAGAACATCATCCGGTCCACGCCGCCCAGTTCCAGCAGGAGGTTCAGGAAGGTCGGCTGAAAGTTCATGCCGGAGAAGGTGTAGTGCACGTTGTTGCGAAGATACCACTGGATTGGATGCTTCAGCTTCGTCACATGCTGGGGCAGGATGTCCAGGCGTTGGAAGAAGAATGGAAGGCCCTCGCCCATGTGGCCGATGACGAATTGCAACTTCGGAAACTGATCGAAGACGCCGCCGCAGATGACGCGGATCATGTGAACGGCGGTTTCAATATGCCAGCCCCAGGCGCCGCCGGAAAGCATGTCGGTCACCATTGGCGCGAAGCCGCCATAGGAAACGTCGATCACCTGTTGCGGCGGCGGAGTCGGATGCAGATAGATCGGCGCGTTCAGCGCTTCCGCCGCCTCCAGAATCGGCCAGTAAAACTTGTTGTCGAGATAGCCGCCCCGGTTATGCCCGTTGATGACGATACCTTTGAAACCAGGATGCTTCATCCGCCGTTCCAGCTCTTCGACGGCCTGTTTCGGCGCGCTCGTCGGCAGGGCTGCAAAGCCTGTAAAACGGGTCGGGTGCTTGTTGATCGCTTCGGCCAGATAGTCATTGGTCAGGCTCGCCATTCTCACGGCTGCGTCTGGCTCCATCTGCTCGACGCCTGGGGCTGACAAAGACAACATCTGCATGTCGATGCCCGCCGCATCCATTTCGGAAATGCGGAAAGCATCGACATCGCAAAGCCTTTCCATCACCGAAAGATAGCGCCCACCCATCTGTTCGGCGCGATCCCTGACGAAACGCGCGGGTCCATCAAAAAATTCAGGTGTGGCGAAATGTTCTTCAAGGGTGATCGTGCGCATATGCTCTCGTCTCCGTGGATGATCGGGTTGGGTGAAAGGCGACCATGTCAGCATCGCCTCGTTGCAAATCAGGGTGCGATCTTCGCCGCAGTCAAACCGAGGAATTCTGCTGTTCGCCGAATCTCGTCCATCTGGGCGGCGATAGATTTCTGGAAGAAAGCGGCGCCGCCCGGCACCACCATCTGGCCCGTCGCCTCGATGCGCTGCTTGATGACGGGATCATGGGCCGCGCGCACCACGTCTTCGCCGATCCTCGCCCGCAAGTCAGGCGATAGAAGCTCCGTGCCGAAGAGACCTGCGAGTCCTTCGTAGGACATGGAGGAAACGCCTTGTTCATCGCAGGTCATCACGTCGGACAGGACAGGGAAGCGTTGCGAATTGGTGACTGCAATCACGCGGATTGATCCCCCTTCGACAGCCGGTTGAACGACCGCATAGGCTGCTGACAGAAAGTGGATGCGCCCCACCGACGCGTCCGCCACCGCTTCAACGATATTGCGGTAGGGCACCTTCGTGATGTCCAGCTTTTCGGCCTTCGCAAATCTGTCGAAGGTTATCTCGGAAATGCCCGGGACGAGCGCAGCATTCAGTTTGCCCGGGTTTTCCCTCGCCCATTTGACGAATTCCGGCATGGTCTTGATGGGGCTCGACGCAGGCGCCGCGACCACTGCGATGGTGACGGTGGCCTGCGCTATCGGCAAGATGTCGCGGGTGAAATTGTAGGGCACCGTCTCCATTTGATAGGGGTGTACCGTGAATGTCGCGGCGGCGCCGTAAAACAGCGTATGGCTGTCGTTGGCCGTCAGAAAGGCATTGATTGCGGCCAGACCGTTGCCTCCGGGCCTGTTCTCGATGACGACTGGCTTGCCCCAGAACTGTTGCAGTCGTTCGCCGATGAGTCTGGCGCCGATATCCGCGCCTGACCCGGCGCCAAGCGGGACGATGATCCTCACCGTGCGTTCAGGCCAGGCGTTTTGCGCGCCCGCAGGGCCTGCAAGCGAGACGGCGGCGACGCCCGCCAGAACAGAACGGCGGGTGACCGTATGATCGATTTCAAAATGAGATGTGGCGCCGGTGCGCTGCATGAATGCCTCCCCCAGTTTCGATGGCTGGCGATTGCTCATGGCAAAGGCCTGCGCCATCACACCGCGCAGTTTTCTGCGTCGGATGAATCAGGCTAGCAGGCATGCGCGGACCTTGTCCAGAACGGCCATTTACGGTGGTGCGCGCGTTGCTGTTAGCGCCCCTAAAGGACTGCAGGGAACACATCGATCCACGCTCACTGGCATTCAATTGATCTGGCTCAAGGCGAGAACTGCTCAATCAGTCATTTTCGGCTCACGTTTCCCTATGCCGAACAATGTTCCGCATAAAGGAACATCAAAGCGGGTCGGAGCAGGAGACAGAGATGCTGAGCAAGGAGCAGAACGCACTAGTCACGCAGACGGGGCCAGGAACGCCGATGGGCGATTTGTTCCGGTGCTATTGGCTGCCGGTTCTGCTCAGCGAGGAACTTCCGGAAAATGATTGTCCGCCCGTACGGGTCAAAATCCTTTCAGAACGCCTCATCGCCTTCCGCGACACCAAAGGCCGTTATGGGCTGATTGATGAATTCTGTCCCCATCGCGGCCCATCCCTATGGTTTGGGCGCAATGAGGAATGTGGACTGCGGTGCCCTTACCACGGCTGGAAATTCGATTACACGGGTCAATGCGTCGACGTGCCTTCTGAACCCGCAGAATCGGGCTATGCGAAGAAGATCAAACTGAAATCCTATCCGGTCATCGAGCGGGGCGGCGTTTTGTGGACCTATATGGGGCCACCAGAACGCAAACCACCGGACCCCGAATGGGAGTTTGCGATCGTGCCTCGCGAACAGAGTTTCGTGTCAAAACGCTATCAGGAATCCAACTGGTTGCAATCCATGGAGGGCGGCATCGACTCAAGCCATGTTTCCTGGCTGCACAGCGGCAACGTGAATTCTGACCCACTGTTCAAGGGTGCTGGCGGCAATAAATATAATTTCGGCGACCTGGCTCCTGTCTTCGAAGTTGTCGAGGCGCCAGGCGGGCTTTTCATCGGCGCGCGCCGCAAGGCGGAGGATGATCAATATTATTGGCGCATCACGCCATGGGTCATGCCCTGCTTCACCGCAGTTCCGCCGCGCGGCGATCATCCCATGCACGGCCATTTCTGGGTTCCCATTGACGACGAAAATTGCTGGGCCTGGAGTTATGACTATCACCCCACGCGCGCTCTCACCCCGGATGAGCGTACGGTGTAGAGTTGCACTGAGAACTGACCCTTAAGGGTCGGTAATTTTCACTGAGATTTGACCCATGTTGAACTTCCCCCTGGCTGGCTGCGGCGGGGGTATTGGGAGTGATAGACATGGACTTATTGAGTGTCATTCGGCGTTGGGCTCT